>CAZNET010000026.1:0-13489 GCA_964571885.1 uncultured Pirellulales bacterium | reverse complement strand
AAGGAATCTGTTAAAAAAAGGAATTTCCTGTTTTAATAGACCCTTCCACTTCGCTCAGGGTGACTGACGTCGGATTTGAAAGTTCCGATGTATTAACAGAAGTCGAAATGACGTTGAGTTTACTTTAAGGAGCGTTTATGTCGCTGCCTGTGGTGGCTATAATTGGTCGGCCCAATGTGGGCAAGAGCAGTCTTTTAAACGCGCTGGCCGGTGAGATGATCAGCATCGTCGAGCCGACGGCCGGGGTGACGCGCGACCGGATCAGTACGATCATCGAAGTCAACAACCGTTACTTCGAGCTGATCGATACCGGCGGCTACGGGATCGTCGATTCGCAGCAGCTTTCCGAACACATCGAGGGACAGATCCGCCAGGCCATCGTCTCGGCGGACCTGGGGATTTTCATGACCGACATCCGCGACGGTGTGACACCGCTGGATGAGACCATCGCCCGGCTCCTGCGCAAACAGGAACTGAAGGTTATCGGTGTGGCCAACAAGGCGGACTCGGCGAAACTGTTTGCCCGCGCCGGTGAATTTGCCAAGCTGGGGTTCGGCGAGTTTTTCTGCATCTCGGCCAAGAACAATCTCAATAAAAAAGTGCTGCTCGAACGCATTCTCGATGAGATCGCGCACCTGGAATCGGAAAAGCCGAAACTGCCGACGATGAATATCGCGATCGTCGGTAAACAGAACGCCGGCAAGAGTACGCTGGTCAACGCCATGGCCGGCGTCGAGCGGGTCATCGTCAGCGAGGTGCCGGGGACGACGCGGGATGCGGTCGATGTCCGCATCGAAAAAGACGGCCAGGTTTTTAACATCATCGATACCGCGGGTGTGCGAAAAAAAAAGCGTGTGGTCAACGACAGCATCGAGTTCTACAGCTATGTGAGGGCGACCAGGTCGATCCACCGGGCGGATGTGGTTCTGCTGCTGATCGATTCGCTTGTCCCCATCTCGCAGGTTGATAAGAAACTGGCTCGGCTGATTGTCGAGCAGTATAAAAGCTGTATCCTCGTCATCAACAAGTGGGACCTGGCGAAAGAGAAGGCGACCACTGCGGATTTCGAGCAGTACCTGACCGAGGTGCTGCCGATCCTGAAGTATGCGCCGATCGCTTTTACAACGGCTACCGAAAAAAAGAATGTGCAGTCGCTTTTTGATCTGGCGATCAATCTTTACAAGCAGGCGACAACGAAAATCCCCACGCCGAAGCTGAACAAGGCGATCGAGATCATCAAGAAAGAACAGCTTGGCCCTTCGAAAAAAGCCCGGCGGGGCACCCCGAAGATCTACTACGCCACCCAGATCGCCGCCAACCCCGTCACGTTTCTGATCTTCGTCAATAATGTGAAACTTTTCGACGAGCCGTACAGGAAAAAAATCGTCGGCAAACTGCAGTCGCTGCTGGGAATCGACGAGGTGCCGGTGCGCCTGTTCGCCCGCGACCGCCGGCAGGAAAAATAATGTAAACACTAAACACGAAGTCGTTTCCTTGTTTTTTTATCTCTTCGTGTATTTCGTTGTTATGATATGATTAAGGAAAAGGTCGGTATGGGTGTTTGGGACACAAATAACCATGAAGAAAAAAGAACGTGAAGTCCTTAAATATATTTTCAGCTTCTTAATTTGTGGTTTGTGCCTGTTATAAATAAGGTCTAACCAGGTCTAATGCAATGTAAACAACCACGAAGGGCACGAACTTTTATTTAATTTTATTGGTTTTAGTTCTGCTCTTTATAGGTAAATATATCTTCCACTTTTACGCCGAATGTTCTTGCGATGCGAAAGGCAAGCGACAAAGACGGGCAGTATTTACCCTGTTCGATGGCGATGATCGTCTGGCGGGTGACACCGACCTTATCGGCCAACTGCTGCTGCGTCATTTCATCGGCATCGAAGCGGAACCTGCGAATCTTGTTTTGTATGTAACCGTTATCCGCCATCGCTGTGCCCCCGGTTGTATTGTATAAGAACCGATACTGAATAAACTGACAGCGACAGTAAAAAGATGGAAATATTGATTAGCGGCACCAGAAAAGCAGGAAGTTGGCCGTCATATCCAACTGTGAATTGCAAAACCAGACACTCTCCAGCGAGCAGTAACCCGAAAGAAACAAAACCGGCAATCGCCGCCTTACTTTTAATTCGTTCGTCACGCTCATCGGATTCTACTTCTTTTGGGCTTTGTCGAGTTCGTAAAATGAAAACAGAAGCTGTAATAAATATAAGATAAATCACGGCCATTATCGCTTTACTGGCAAGTGTTTGTGAAGGCAGACTTTTATAAATAAAAATTTTTACGATGATATAGGTAAAGATGCAAAGAGACAGCAATCCAGTTAACAAACAAACCAACGAGGCTTTCTGTGTCTTGTTCATGATTTTTCTCCTTCCTTTTTCCGACCGTATTGTGTGATAACGGCGATCGACCATATTAATCTTAATAACACAGCACAGCCGAACAGTGACCAGCCGAGGTACATAACATGTATGCTTCCGTTGCCGATAGCGATTATCGGTATGATGCAGATCAGGATAAAAATATACCAGATGAAGATGAACGATATTTTTGTGGCCCGGTTCATGATATGTTCGTCCCGTTCATCGAACGCGATCTCGCCGGCCTTGAGCGGAAAGAAAACCCTGTATAGGTGAACCAACGCAAATAACCCGAGAGGAATGATCATGCTGAATTCTCTGCCGCGGAAAAAAGTTAATATGATCAACATACTAACAGCGGCAAACAGCGTCGCCGCGATAATCACGATCAACTGATACCATGCGTATTTTAATACTCTGTTCATGATTTTTCTCCATATTCAAATCATTATTTCAAATATCAATGTCATATATATCGCACATAATGTAAAGTAAACATTACATTTTGTCAAGATATATTTACAATTATTTAAAGAAATTTTATAGAATTGTCGATATTATTGTACAATTTCAAAATCTGATTTTGAATATGTACAGTTATGTGGTATAAATAAAGCATGATTCAAAGAGACATATCCAGTTTGATGTTGAATGCGGCTAAAGATTTTCCTGTTCTGACGCTGACGGGCCCGAGGCAAAGCGGCAAATCGACGCTGTGCAGGATGCTTTTTCCGAAGCACCATTATGTCAATCTCGAAGCTCCTGATATACGCGGCTTCGCACTTCAGGATCCGCGTGGCTTTCTGGATCGACACAAGGACGGGGCGGTGCTCGATGAGATTCAGCGGTGCCCCGAACTGCCGAGCTACCTGCAGGTGCTTGTCGATGAGCAAAAACAAAAGGGCAGATGGATTTTGACTGGTTCACAGAATCTGTCCTTGTTGGAATCGGTCAGCCAGTCACTGGCGGGCAGGACATCGATGCTGAATTTGCTGCCGTTGACGCATAACGAGGTAAAACGATTCGATCAGCCATTGGAGACGATTGATCAGTTTATGTTCAGCGGCAGTTACCCGGCCGTTTACGACCAAAGAATCGATCCGTCCGGCTGGTACAGTTCTTATGTCGCAACCTATATCGAAAGGGACGTCCGCAGCATCAGCAGAGTTACCGACCTGGTGACGTTCCAGCGTTTTGTCGAGTTATGCGCGGGCAGAACCGGCCAACTGCTGAACCTCTCGTCCTTGTCGACAGACGCCGGGATCACTCAGCCGACGGCCAAGGCATGGCTGAGCGTTCTGGAAACAAGTTTTCTTGTGTTCAGACTTCCGCCGTTTCATGCCAACCTTCGCAAGCGCCTTGTCAAGATGCCGAAGCTGTTCTTTTATGACACAGGGCTTGTCTGCTGGCTGCTCGGAATCAATGACAGCAACCAGTTACGAAATCATCCGCTGCGCGGATCGATCTTCGAGACATGGATTATTTCGGAGATCATTAAACACCGTATTAATAAAGGTAAACGAGGTAACATCTTTTTCTATCGTGACAACCACGGTCAGGAAATCGACCTGGTAATCGACCGAGGCGATGAATTCATCACCGTCGAGGCCAAAGCCGGCCAAACCGTCTCAAAAGATGTATTGAAAACGGCACTGCGGCACAGCGGTCTTCTAAGTGAGATTAAAACGACAAAAAGCTTCATTGTTTACGGCGGCAAGACGCTCGAAAAAGTCAAAAACGTTACATTTTTACCTTGGGATCAGATTGCTTATCACAACTGGTACTGAATTTTATCCAATACCGGCTATGATAAAAAATCGTTGTAAATTTTCCGTACCCTTGAAATGTTGACGGCGATTGTGTAGAATGCTGTTTACATTTGAGGTCCGGATTGTAAAGGAATAACAATGGATACGCTGCTTTTAATGCTCGTTTGCGGCCTTGGTTATATCGTTGCGTACAACACCTACGGCCGGTTCATTTCAAAAAAAATCTTCAAACTTCGTGAAAACGCACCGGTCCCTTCCGTCGAACTGCAGGACGGCATCGATTATGTCCCTGCCAGAAGGGGGATTATTTTCGGCCATCACTATACCTCCATCGCGGGAACGGGCCCGATCGTCGGACCGGCCATCGGGATTATCTGGGGCTGGCTGCCGGCCATTCTGTGGGTGTTGTTCGGCTGTATCCTCATCGGGGCGGTTCACGATTTTGGATCGCTGGTCGTTTCGATGAGAAACCAGGGCAAGAGCATTTCCGAAGTTGCCGCCCGTTATATCAATGCTCGGGTAAGAATCCTGTTTTTTATCGTGGTCTTTTTAACATTGCTGATCGTGATCGCGATCTTCGGGCTGGTGATCGCGACAGTCTTCGCGCGGTTTCCCAGTTCGGTAGTTCCGGTCTGGCTGCAGATCCCGATCGCAATTCTGCTGGGCCGGGCGGTTTACAAAAAAGGAGCCTCGGTAGGCGTCGCAACATTGGTTGCAGTTATCGGCATGTATCTTTGCATCGGCTTAGGCGCATGGATTCACAGTCACTGGCCCGGTGTCACGGATATGCCGGCACTGGGGGCACAGCTTGCCGACGGAACCTGGAAGGTCATGCCTGCGACGGGTGTGTGGACGATCATTCTTTTGATCTACGCCTTTGTCGCATCGACTTTGCCGGTGACAGTGCTGCTGCAGCCGCGTGACTATATTAATGCATGGCAGTTGTTTATCGCGATGGCGTTACTCGTCGCGGGGACAATTGTCTGCTCGGTATCCGGCGATTTGCCGATGGTGGCTCCGATGATCAACCGAAATCTGCCCGCCAATACGCCTCCGTTGTGGCCGTTTCTATTTGTCATTATCGCGTGCGGCGCGGTCAGCGGATTTCATTCACTGGTTGCCTCGGGAACCAGTCCCAAACAGATATCGAAAGAGCCGCATTGCCAGATGATCGGTTACGGTTCGATGCTGCTGGAAGGATTTCTTGCGGTCCTGGTCATCATCTGCGTCGGGGCGGGGATCGGGATGGCACTGAAAACCGTTGACGGCAATATTCTTACCGGCGTCGAGGCGTGGCGTCACCAGTACGGCACCTGGATCGGTGCGAAGGGGCTTCCCGACAAAATCGCACCGGTTGTGCTGGGTGCGGCGAATATGATGTCCCGGATCGGTCTGCCACAAAGTGTCGGGATCGCCCTGATGGGTGTCTTTATCGCATCGTTTGCCGGCACGACTCTGGATACCGCGGTCAGGCTTCAGCGGTATATCGTCAGCGAACTGGCCACGGATATCAAAATACCGTTTTTGGCCAACCGCTGGGCCGCGACGACCCTTGCTGTTGTCACCGCGGCGGCGCTGGCGTTCGGCACCGGAGCGGGCGGCAAAGGGGCCATGATATTATGGCCTTTGTTCGGCAGCGCCAATCAGTGCCTGGCGACGCTGGCCCTTCTGGTGGTCACGATTTACCTGCGTCAAAAAGGCGGCATAAAATTCATCATCTCCGCCATCCCCTGCGCGATCATGATCGTTATCACGACCTGGGCGCTGGCAGAGAACCTCGTCAACTTCAATCAAAAAGGCGACAAGCTGCTGTTCGGCCTGGGACTGGGGATTTTAATTCTGGTTGTCTGGACGATCATCGAAGCGATCTTCGCATTTATCGGCACAAAACAAGCTGTCAGCGAACTGGAACCGGAACCTGAAACCGCCGCGGTCTAATGATTGTTTCTTTTCTAAACCATTCGATTTGATAGCGTATGACTTTGAAGAAATGTTCATAATTTGCCCTGATGCTTACCGTACGGTTTTTGAAAAGTGACAAGGGCTTTTCAAGATTGCTATTTACAGTTTTCTGGCGACGGTCTTTTTCTTTGTCCGGGCCATGTGGACAGCGGTTTTGATAGCGGATTTCATGCTGAGTGGATAGGCCCGATTTTCGCCGGCGATATCGAAGGCGGTCCCGTGTGCCGGTGACGTGCGGATGATGGGGATGCCGATCGTGACATTGACAGCGGTGTCGAAGGCCAGTAATTTGATCGGGATCATACCCTGGTCGTGGTACATAGCGACGACGCCGTCGAACTGCCCCTTCGAGGCTTTGAGGAAAAGCGAATCGGCCGGATAAGGTCCGGAGGCGTCAATATTCTGTTCGCGCGCGAGCATAATCGCGGGTTTGATGATGCGCTGTTCCTCATCGCCGAACTGACCGTGTTCGCCGCCGTGGGGGTTCAGGGCAGCCACGGCGATCTTCGGTTTTTCGATATCAAAGTATTCCTGCAGGGCGGTGTTGAGCAGGTCGATCGGCTCGAACACACAGCCGATGGTGAATTTATGGCGTATCTCGAACAGGGCCTCGTGAATGGTCGCCAGGGCCAGTTTGAGACGATCGGCCACGAACATCATCGCTTTTCGTTTGCTTTTGCAGCGTTCGGCCAACAGTTCGGTATGGCCGGGCCATTTGGCGCCGGCGAGCTTCCAGCTTGTCTTACTGATGGGCGCTGTCACCACGGCGTCGATCAGGCCGTCGCGGGCGGCGTCGATGGCGTCCTTGCAGAAACGAAGCGATGCCTCACCGCCGACAATGCTCGGTCCGCGGAACCACGCCGGAACCGAGAATTCGTCATAATCGGCGACGACCACCTTACATGGAAAGTCCGTGACGATCTTGTCACTGGGACAGCGTTTCCAGAACGGCTCGATCTCGGCCTGGTCGGCGGCATAGATCAGATGTTCGTTCATGCCGAAGACGATAAATTTGGCAGCTTTTCTTATTTCGGGATCGGCCAGAGATTTGACAACAATTTCCGGACCGATTCCCGCCGGGTCACCCAAGGTAATCCCGATGACCGGCTGATCTTCTACCGAATTGTTATAATACTCATTGACCATCGTTTTAGAATCCAAGCTCACGAAGTTTTTCGATTGTCATTTTTTCGTTAGTGCTTATCATTTGTTCGAGGTTTCTTCGAACGGCCTTGACGATCATATCGATCTCGATATTAACAAGGTCACCTGTTTTAGCGTTTCCCAGCGTTGTATGTTCGAAGGTCTGCGGGATCACCGCCACCGAAAAACCGCGGTCCTCAAGCTCAGCAATTGTCAACGAAATGCCGTCCACGGCGACCGAACCCTTGAGCACCATCTGGCCGAGCAGGGAACGGTCGGCTTCGAAACGGAACGTCCAGAAATTGCCCTCCCTGGTTATATCGGCAATACGAGCCGTACCATCAATATGACCCGAGACAAAATGTCCGCCAAATCTGTCACCGGCATTCAGCGAAAGCTCAATATTGACCTTGTTTCCTGTCTGAAGTTTGCCGGTCGTGGTTTTTGAAAGCGTTTCCGCGCTGACATCGAAACAAACCATCGAACCATTGATAGAAACAGCACTCAGACAGACGCCGTTGACAGCGATACTATCGCCGATTCCGATCTGCGATACCAACTCATCCATTTGGGCGCAGAGTCTCATCCCGCCGGCAACCGGCCGGATGTTTTTGACCACCGCAACTTTTTCGATGAGACCGGTAAACATTTATTCGATTTCCTTATTGATATTCGTTATTGATCTACCTATAATCATTTTATCGTTTGAAAACCGATTTTGCAATAAATATCTGTATTTATTGAAATTAGGTGCCATTATGAAATATGTTTTGATTGTCATAGTCCTTATTGCTGCCGGTTTTTTCGCTTATGTTCTGCTGGTCCCGTCAAAATCTCAAAACGAATCCAACGACTTAATTGTTTATGAAGACAAACCCAAAACCTTTCAAAAGGTCATCGCCGAAGATGACAAGCGGCTGCGTGCGCCGATCAAGCCGCAAGCGGCACAAACAGAGACGACAACCGGTGAAACGGAGGTGAATGAACCTCAGTTTGTCGAGCTGACGATAGAGGAAGAGTATCAGGCTCAGAAACTGTTTGAAAACGCCCTGGCTCAGCGGAAGATGGGCCGGCTGCCGATTATGAACTATAAGCCGATGATCGATCTGTGCCGGCAGATCATCGATCAGTTCCCCGGCAGCGAGTATGCCGCCAAGGCCCGGCGGATGCTTGCGGATATACCCGAAGAGTATCGTAAACGCTACGGCGTAACTGACGAAGAAGCAGGACTTCAATAACTTTGATCATGGAGGAAAAGACGATGAGCAGCAAGAACGATATCCCCGTACTGAACATCACCGCGGACAATTTGCCACAGGCCTGGGAAAAGGCGGTATTGGCGGTATGGGACAACGGCCTGGAAATCAAGACCCAGTACGACAAAGAAGAAGACCCGGCCAGCAGGGACGCAACGGTAACGATTATCGTCAAGGACTCTTTTGCCGAGCCGCGGATCCATAAGAATTTTCCCGGCGGACCGGTCGAGCTCGAGGCCTATCGCCAGGAAGTCGTTGACGGTATTCACGACCACTGGATCGATCCGGCCGCGGGCAAGTGGACCTATACCTATCATGAACGGATATTTTCATACTGCCCGGTCGAGGATATCCGCGACCCCAGCGCCCCCAAGCCTTTGAAAGCAGTCGATCAGATCCGGTACATTATCGATGCACTCAGTGACGTCACCTTCACCCGACGGGCCCAGGCGATCACCTGGATGCCGACCGCCGACCCGCAGACCGACGATCCGCCGTGCCTGCAAAGGATCTGGTGCAGGCTCGTTGCCGGCGATGATGACACCTTCACTTTGAATATGAATACCCACTGGCGAAGCAGGGATCTTTACAAGGCGTGGTTCATGAACGCCTATGCCCTGACCGATCTGCAGCGGATCATCGCGGAAAAGATCAGTGCCAATCTCGGCAAAAAAGTTACCGTCGGCCGGTATGTCGATATCAGCGATTCACTGCACCTGTACGGCAGCTACTTCAGGGAGATCGGTCCGGAGATCGCGAAAATGAAAGCCGCTTCCTACGAATCCCGCACCTGGCCGAGCGACCACCCGGCCTTTGAGATGATGACCGCCGAAGCCCGTGAAAACCTCAATAAAGACCCCGATTTCTACGCCAAAGCAAAAGGGTAAACAGTCGTTAGAGATTAGTTCATAGCGAATATATGAGATAGGTTTTAGCAGATGCTTCTTTCACAGGTGAATGAAAAAGATTGAAATTACACAGGCAAAAACACAAGGGGACATTGAGCGGGTGAGGGAGTTCTGGGCCGAGTATTGCGCGTACCTGAAAGAGCAGTTAGCTGATCACATGGGGAACCAATGGCTCATACAATACTTCAAACACTTCGACGAAGAAATCGAAGATCTGAATGTCGACAGTGACTACAGCAACACTGAAATTCTGCTTATTAAATATGACGGTAAAAATGTCGGCTGTGTGAATTTCAAAGAGCGCGGCGACGGAACCGCAGAGATCAATCGGCTTTACATACAAGAAAACTATCGCGGCAAAGGCATTGGCACAAAGGTTATACAAATCTTGATCGAAAAAGCCAGACAAAATAATTTTAATGCCATTCGGCTTAAGACCGCTTTGCCGAGAGCCAAAGCACTCTACAAAAAAACCGGATTTATTGAAATCGACCCCTATAGCGATTTTCCCCTGAAAAGCTTAAGCTTTTTTGAAATGAGCTGTACAGACAAGCATTCATCGATCCTTCGCAGACAAGCCGCAAAACCCAAATAATTCATCCGTATTTACTCTCACTGAAAAACCAACAAGTTTGAAACCAAGCTGTTTATCTGATTTTCAGTGTGGCCAGAGCAATAGCGGCGAAGGCGGCGGCGAGCAGCCAGAAGCGTACGACGACCTGTGGTTCGCTCCAGCCGGCGAGATGGAAGTGATGGTGGATCGGTGCGCAGCGAAAGACGCGTTTTCCGCCGGTGTATCTGAAGTAGCCGACCTGAATGATAACGGAGAACAGCTCCATGATAAAGACCCCCCCGATGAGCAGCAGGAGAATCTCGTTTCGTGTGACCAGTGCGCCGTAGCCCATGGCGGCGCCGAGCGGCAGCGAGCCGGTATCTCCCATGAAGACCTGGGCGGGGTGACAGTTGTACCAGAGAAAGCCGAGGACGGCGCCGAGGATGGAGGTATAGAAGACGCTCAATTCGCCGGACTGGGGGATGTGCGGCAGCATCAGGTAGCTGGCCCAGGTAACCGGCGTCGTTCTCGCCATTTTTTCCGAGGCGACGTAGCACAAGATGGAAAGAACCAATGCGATCATGCCGAGGCAGCCCGCGGCGAGGCCGTCCATGCCGTCGGTGAGGTTGACGGCGTTGCTGGTGGCGGAGATATAGATGATGGCGATGAGGACGAAGAACCAGCCGGCGACGGGGATGCCGTGTTTGTAGAAGGGCAGCCAGAGGAGGCGGCCGTCGGGGATATTGGCGAAGTCGGCGTAGAGGAACGAGGCGATGAGGACGGCGCCGCCGAACTGGAAGATAAGTTTTTCCCAGGGTTTGAGGCCGTGGCGTGTTCTGGTGCGGTGCCGGCCGGCGGTCAGTTTAAGCCAGTCGTCGACCATACCAAGACTCGAGAACCAGATGACAAGAACAATGGCCTTTTGAACGAAGGGATTGTTCAGTTTGGCCCAGAGCAGCGTACCGGACAGTACCGCGATGATGATGATCAGACCGCCCATGGTCGGGGTGTTGGCTTTTTCGCGGGTCAGTTCGTTCAGGGCCTCGTGATGAAATTCGGGACGGTCGCCGATTTTTTTACGCATGAGCCAGCGAATGATCGACGGCCCGAAAAACAGTGCGATAAAAAAGCTCGTCAACAGCGCGACAACCGAGCGGAACATAACATCCTGATAGGCGTAGAAACCGAGACGATGCGTGAAACTTTCGCGTAAATGCCAGAGTATGTGATAAATCAAATCTAATAATCCTAATGCTGATTTAGATGTTACTTTTTAACTGTACTATTTTTCAATTCATCCCGGATTCCCGCCTGCGCGGGAATGACAAAGAAAGATAACAATATTAATTATTTCGTTCGCGCGGCGGCTAATTGTTTTATTTGATCAACCGCATTTTCGAGACCGGCGACACGCGAACCTTTTATAAGTATTATATCGTAATCTTTTATCAAATTTCCTAAATTATTACAAAGTTGTTGGGTATTTGCAAAGCAGTTTATGTCAATTTTGTCTTGTGATCTGGATTTCGCCGTATGAGCGGTGACCTCGGCGAGCCCGCCAACGGCCAGCAGCACGTCAACATGTGCCTTCGCGATATCTTCTCCGAGCTGACGATGAAAATCCTCAGAATGATCAGCCAGTTCGGCCATTTCACCGCAAATAAAGACGGCTCTGCGATTCAAAGATAAGGCGATACGGCTCAGGATATCCAGGGCGTTTTTCATCGATGCCGGATTGGCGTTGTAACAGTCATTGATGATCTTGTAATCGCCGATCTCGATGAGCTGCAGCCGCATCTCAAAAGCAGTGACGGTTTTTATGTCTTCGACGAAATCGTCAATGGAAATACCAAGCTGCCTGCAGACGGCCCAGGCGGCCAGGGCGTTTTCGACATTACCGCGTCCCGGCAGGGGCAATTCAACATGTACACCGTCGATATCGAATCGGCTGGACAGGTCATCGAACACGATATTGTCGGCGCGTATGTCGCAAGACGGATTGGTACCGAATGTCGTGCAAGCAAGTTTGTGATTTTTGCAGTATTCGATAACGGGTTTGCAATCGGCATTGATAAAAAAGGTGCCGCTTTGGATCAGTCCTTGTCGGATGGAAACTTTTTCTTTGATAATATTCTCAAGGCTTCCGAAGCCTTCCAGATGAGCCGGTGAGACATTCGTGACTACGGCGATGTTAGGTTTTGCGATGGCCGTCAATCCGAGGATTTCACCGGGATGATTGGAACCTAACTCGGCGACCACGACCTCGGCATCGTCCGGAGCACTGAGCAGCGTCAGCGGCAAACCGATATTGTTGTTGTAGCTTCTGGGCGACTGGTGACATCTAACGTACCTGCCGAGGACATGCGCGATGATTTCCCGGGTGGTGGTCTTACCGACCGAGCCTGTAATACCGACGACTTTGAAACCAACTTGGTTTCGATACCATCCCGCCACACGTCCCAGGGCCGCTATGGTGTTATCAACTTTAAGACAGACCCCTGCGGCATCATTGACCTCTTTTTCGACAACCGCGCACACGGCGCCAAGATCGAAGGCATCTTTAACGAAATCATGGCCGTTGAAATTAACACCCTTAATGGCAAAGAAACAGTCACCGGCGGTGACGGATCTGGAATCGATCGCAACCGAAGTAACATCGGCATCGCAATCGGTCGTGAGTTCGCCGTCGATAATTTCAGCAAGGGTGTTTACAGCCAATGGTTTCATCATAATTGTTCAAGACATTCCATCGCAACGTCTTTATCGCTGAAGTCGATTTTTTCGGTTCCGATGACCTGATAGGTTTCATGGCCTTTGCCGGCGATGAGAATAATATCGTGCTTTTTCGCGATACGGACCGCATATTCGATCGCCTGCCTTCGGTCGACCCGATGAGTAATATCGGAGGAAGTCGGATCTTCAAAACCGGCGATGATCTCGCCGACGATCAATTCGGGTAACTCCGTTCTTGGATTATCAGAAGTGACAATGACCATATCGGAAAGTTTTTCCGCCACCGCTGCCATGCGGGGCCGTTTGGACCTGTCCCGGTCACCGCCGCAGCCGAAGACCGTGATGAGTCTGCCTTTACAGATAGGCCGCAGGGTCCTCAGGACATTTTGTAAAGCGTCATCGGTGTGGGCATAGTCAATGAGGACGGAAAAGTCACCGTCCCATTCGACCCGTTCGAGTCGGCCGGGTATGGTTTGCAGGCGGGACAGGCCTTCGGCGATTTTCTGCAAATCAAAACCGGCCGTTAGACACAGCCCGGCCGCGGCAAGATGATTGCTGATATTGTGTCGGCCCATAAGAGCGGTGGTTACTTTTGCTTTTTGCTCCCTGTATTCAATGGAAAATTGGGATCCGGTGACATCTTCGGATTCGACACGAGCGATGATGTCGGCGGATTCATCGACGGCATAAGTGAGAATTTGGGCTTTGGTATCGACGGCAATGCTGCCACAATGGGGTGACTGTTGATTCAAAACAGCGGTCGCATTTTTGCTGAGATTTCTAA
>CAZNET010000025.1:8984-13646 GCA_964571885.1 uncultured Pirellulales bacterium | reverse complement strand
ATCCTCTTGATTTACCTCGCCAAATCCTTTACAGTAAAGCCTCGTGATTTCAATCAATGAGGCTTAAAACATGGGCAAGTTAATCGTTTTATCGGGGCCTTCGTGTGTCGGCAAAGGGCCTTTATATGCCGCTTTGAAAAAATTCTATCCCGAAGTGACTTCGCAATTCAGCAAACTTGTTTTATACAATGACCGAGCGCCGCGGCCGGGAGAAGTTGACGGGGTTGATTATCATTTCAAACAAACAGAGTATATCGAACGTCTGGATCATAAAGACGATTTTCTGGTTTTCAAAGTCAGATCCGATCTGCAGGCCGTCGATATCAGCGAATTAAAAAAAACACTCACTAACACAGATGTCTTTTTCGAGGGAAATCCCTATCTCTGGGAAAAAATGAAAAAAAATGAAATGATCAAGGATGTCTTCTCTGTCAGTGTTTTTCTGTCGCCTTTAAGTAAAGAAGAATTCGAATATCTTAATCGCCAAAGCGTTGATGTAGAGGATTTTGTTGCGGATATTATGAGAAGAAAATTACTCAGGCGGACAAAAAATCAAAAACAGATTCTCTCGTCGAAAGATCTGCAAGATATCGAGATCAGAGCAACCAGCGCTTATGCGGAGATTAAATTAGCCTATCAATTTGATTTCGTGCTGGTTAATCACGATGGCGAGGACAGCGAAAACTGGAATGCCTTTTACTATCCTGTTGGAGATGCGAGACGTACATTGCTGAGATTTGCCGATATTTTGATCGGCAAAAAGCCGCTTGCCGCTGAAAAATGGCATCGCGATTTATTGCCGGATTAGCATAATTTCACCATTTTTTTGTTAAAATAGCAAAAAGCTGTTTTGACAGCCTATTCGATACCTGTTATAATCCACCCTTCGGATGTCGAAACTGCAAATAGCCAAAAAGGATTTAGAAAAGGCTTAAGGATGGTTACAGTTGATAAAAGTTACCAGTTACTGGCTTGTAAATACATGTCCAGGCAACTCGATAAACTGATGAGGGAAATGGACCAAGCTCGGAAGGCACAGGACATCGAACACGTTCATCAGGCCAGGGTAGCATCCAGACGCTTAAGAGCGGCATTTAATGTGTTCCAGGAATGCTTCTCATCGCAGCAAATGAAAAAATGGCAAAAAAGAATCAAACGGTTGACCAAAAGACTCGGAGATGCGCGCGATACCGATGTTCAGATCGAATTTGTCAGTGAATTCATGTCCGAACTTACGAGAGAGCAAAAGGCGTTTAAACCCGGTGTCAAGCGGCTTTTATTAAGATTGATACAGCATCGAAAAAGTATTCAGCCCAGTGTGATAAAAACAATAGATAAGATTGACAATAGTACCGTTTTGGCTGATATCCATGTTTCCATTGAAAAGGTTTTGTTTTTATTGCGAAGATTAAACATCGAAACCGCGAGCACTTATGTTTTTGAACAGGCTGTTGTGAATATTCACAGATGTGTGGAAGAACTGTTTTCTCATGAAAACAGCTTGGCAAATCCCGATGATATTCATAATCATCATGATATGAGAATCGCCGCAAAGCGTCTTCGCTATACAATGGAAATATACAACCAGCCTTATGAGGGCGGTCTGGATGAAAACATTGCCGCAGTTAAAAAAATCCAGAAATTATTAGGCAATATTCATGACTGCGACGTCTGGCAGGAAAAAATCAATGACTTTGTCAAAGATGAATATAAATATACCAAAGAATATTACGGCCATACACGTTCCTTCAACAGGCTGAAACCCGGACTTGATTTTTTGCGTGACAATCGTCAGCGAACTCGAAATGAACTGTTCGAGCAGTTGGGACAGTACTGGTTGGAGCTGAAGGAAAAAGATTTTTGGAATCAAATGTTTGATAGTTTGCACAAACCTCTTGAATGCAAAGAACCCGCCCTGCAGCCAGATAATGCGGTAAATGTTATCAATGAATGAAACAGCCACGACAGTTGCGCTGATCAGTGATATCCATGGAAACTTACCCGCTCTGGAAGCGGTCATCGAGGATATTAAACAACATAATGCCGAACAGATATGGGATCTTGGAGACGTCCTGGGTTATTGTCCCTTTCCGAATGAAGTGATGACCCTTCTCAAAAAGCATAATGTTATCGGCGTCATCGGCAATTATGACCAGAAAGTGCTAAGCTTCAAAGACAACGAAGAGAAATGGCGGCAAAAAAAAAGACCTGAGAAATACACCGCTTTTCAGTGGAATTACGAACAGTTAAATTCTGACAGCATTGCAATCTTTGAAGATCTTCCTGAACAGAGAACATTCATATTCAAGGGCTATCAGTTTTTTCTCAGTCATACCAATCCTTCATCTCAGGATGGTTATTTGTCCGATCAGATGCCGATTGAAGAACTGGAGGAATTGACTAAAACGTTTAAGGCGGATGTTTATGCCTTCGGGCACTCACATATTTTCTTTTCACGCCGGATCAATGACGTATGGTTCGTCAATCCCGGCAGTGTCGGACGTCCCGAAGGAGGCGATAACCGCGCTTCTTATGCGTTGCTGCATATAAAACCGAATGAGCTGAAGATTGAACATCGCCTGATAGATTATGACATTGAAAAGGCGGCTGACGCAATTAAACAATCTGATTTGCCGGATGATTTTGCGCAGGTTATCATCCAGGGTAAAAATCTCAAACAGGTTCAGCAGGCGCATGACGTTCAAACCGGGAATATCCTTTTTAAAGAAAAAGATCGAATCCGAGAGGCGGCATTGAAACTGGCGAAAAAATTTAATTACGAAGAACGGCACAGTCAGCATGTGACGGACCTTGCCTTGAAATTATTCGACCAATTGAAACCACTGCATAATTTTGGAGATAATGAAAGATTTTTACTGGAATGTGCCGGGCTGCTGCATGATATCGGCTGGCTTCAGGGTCAGCAGGGGCACCACAAAGCGGCCCTGGAGATGATCGTTGCCTCTCAACTGCCGGTTAACAACAGGATCAAACGCATGATCGGGCTGGTTGCACGTTATCACCGAAAAGCCCTGCCGAAGCGGTCGCATAAATATTATAAACAACTAAGCGATAATGATCGGAATCGGGTTGGGGTTTTGTCGGGCATTTTACGCATTGCCGACGGACTGGATCGAAGTCATTACAGTGTCGTCAGTAATCTGACCGCCGAAATCAGGGCCGATGAGATTAAAATTCTATGCAAGACAAAAGGGCCGGCAACCTTCGAAATGTTTGCCGGCAGCAAAAAAGCGGATTTACTTGAACTGATTTTTCATCGTGATATTATTATATTGTCTGATTATAGTGGGATTGCCGATTAAAGATCGGTGATGCCGGCTGATATAGGGAGCTGTTTTACTATGAAAGTTTCGCCGGATGTTGTATCATCGTTGAAACAGGCCGACACGCTGGCGGCCATTGATATCGGTTCGAACTCGATCAGGATGTCTCTGGGGCAACTGACAGCCGATGGCGAAATTGAAATTCTTGAGAGCATCCAACGG
This sequence comes from uncultured Pirellulales bacterium, assembly GCA_964571885.1. Classification (GTDB taxonomy): domain Bacteria; phylum Planctomycetota; class Phycisphaerae; order Sedimentisphaerales; family Anaerobacaceae; genus CAZNET01. Next base: position 10,140 of record CAZNET010000025.1, on the reverse strand, counting down.
GCGGTCCGCCTGGGACAGGACACCTTCAAACGAGGCAGACTCGGACGCCTGGCCATGCGCGCCGCTGTAATGATTCTTAAAGATCTCAAAAGAATTCTGGATCTTTACGATGTCAAAAATGTCTGGACCGTCGCCACGAGCACCGTTCGCGAAGCCTCTAATTCTGATATCTTCAGGGACAGGGTTTTTATGGCGACCGGGTTGGAAGTCGATGTTCTCGATACGCTTGAGGAAAGCCGGTTAACGGTTTCCGCGGTCCAGTCTCAGATCGGTGAAAATCCCGATTTGGTCGGTAAAAATACGATCATTGCCGAGGTGGGAGGCGGCAGCACCGTTTTGACCGTCCTGAAAAACGGTCAGATTACGACTTCGCGCAGTCTCGCTTTGGGATCGATACGAATGCTCGAAGTTTTTATCAGCGGCAGCGAACCGTGGGAGCAGGTTACCAAAATCGTACACGATGAAATAGAAAGTGTATTATCCTCGATTGAGACATTGCTGCCCTTGAAAAAGATTGATACCTTTTTTGCCGTCGGCGCCGATGCGAGATTTGCCGCTAAACAGATTGGTATCCCCTTGAGCGAAACAGATTTGTCAACGGTCACCCGAAAGAAATTCGACAGGCTGATTTCAAAAATAAGTAATTATTCACCCGAACAGATCGTCGACACATACGCTCTGCCGTTTGCCGACGCCGAAACCCTCAATACCGCACTTTTAGTTTACCAGGGATTGCTGCACGCGACGAAAGCCAAGGCGATTACGGTCTGTTCGGTTTCCATGCGGGACGGCTTACTTTTGGATCTTGCCCGCAGAATAACGGGTAAAGAGGATAAAAGCCTGGAAAATACCGTCATACAATCGGCTCTGTCGTTGGCTGAAAAATATAAAGTAAATATTGAAAGAGCAAGGAAACTCGAAGCCTTATCTATTCGGCTTTTTAATGAACTGCAGAGTGAACACGGATTGACATTTCGTCACAGGCTTCTGCTGCAGACCGCGGCGTTGTTGAATAAAATCGGAACCTTCATATCCAGCCGGGCCTATCATAAACATTCGTTTTATTTGATATCCAATTCGGAAGTGTTCGGGTTAACCCAAAAGGAAATGGTTTTGGTTGCGCTGGTGTTACGCCAACGCCAGGCTGCCCGCCGCC
>CAZNET010000025.1:3324-8974 GCA_964571885.1 uncultured Pirellulales bacterium | reverse complement strand
TTTGGTTGCGCATATTGCGCGCTATCATCGCCGCAGCAGACCCAAACCGTCCCATGTTGAGTATATGCAGTTGCCGCGCGAAAGACGAATTATCGTGAATAAACTCGCTGCGATCCTGCGCATGGCCGAAGCACTGTGCACGGCAAATATTGATGTTATCGAACAGGTAAAATTTCATTTAACCAATGAGGATTTTATTATATCCTTGCCCGGCAGATCGGATATTACGCTTAAAAGACGTTCGGTTGAGTCGAAAAGCGATTTGTTTGAAGATACCTATGGATTGCAAACGCATATAGATGAGTCCTGAAAAATACTATTTGAAATTTTATGATGAATGTTGAAAAAATAAAAGAGAGGCTGTTTTTCGAATATGAGGCTTAAAGAATTTGATTTACCGGAATTGTTCATAAACAGAGAATTAAGCTGGCTCGAGTTTAATGACCGAGTGCTTCAGCAGGGAATATCAGAAAAATTCCCGCTGCTCGAAAGAGCAAAGTTTTTATCCATTGTCAGTTCCAACCTGGATGAGTTTTTTATGATTCGCGTGGCCGGTCTGATGCAGCAAAAGGCCGCCGGCAGAAGGAAACGCGATCCCAGCGGATTAAGCCCGACACAACAGTTAAAAAAGATCAGCAAACGGGTACATCAGATGGTCAATGAACAGGCTCGTCAGGTTGAAAAAGTCCTGTCAGAATTAAAACATCAAGATTTGAATGTGCTGCGTGAAAACGAGTGGTCGTCTCAGCAGCGGTCTTATTTGCAGGATTTTTTTGTCAGGGAAATATCTCCTGTGCTGACACCTCTGGCGATCCAGCAACTTGATCCTTGTCCGCTTTTGCCGGGCCGACAACTTAATGTGGCGATTCTAATCAATGATAAAAACACAAAAAACAAAAAAAAGCAGAAAAAAGTTGTGGTGATCCCGGTGCCGGACCTTTTTCAAAGATTTATCAGTATTCCGGGTGAAAACGGGACGAATCTGGCTTTATTAGAGGATGTTGTCTCTGCGAACTCTCACCTTTTGTTTCAAAATGAAAAGATTGACAATACGGCCTTTTTCAGGATCACCCGTGACGGTGACGTCAGCTTTCAGGAGGACGAAGCCGGTGATTTGCTCAGTACCATTGAAGATGCCGTACTGCAGAGACGCAGACGCTCTGCGGTCAGACTGGAAATTTCTGCCGATTGTCATGGATTCATCAAAGATGTGATTCTTGAATTTCTGGAAATTGACAGCGATCACATTTATGAAATCGATGGTCTAATGGATGCGTCGGCCTTGATGCAGTTGATGTCCTTTGCGGGGTTTGATCACTTGAAATTCCAGGAATGGCCTCCGCAGCCGCCAAAGGATTTGCTGCATTGTGAGGATATTTTCCAGTGCGTGCAGAATCACGATGTCTTGCTCTTTCATCCTTATGACAGCTTTAGCACGATTGTGCAAATTCTCGAAAACGCTGCCGAAGACCCCGATGTTTTGGCGATTAAACAAACCCTGTATCGAACAAGCGGCGAATCGCCGATCATACGGGCACTCGAACAGGCCGGGGAAAACGGCAAGGAAGTCACGGTGCTGGTCGAGCTTAAGGCCAGATTCGATGAAGCGCGAAATATCAATTGGGCGAGAAAACTTGAAGATGCCGGATGTCACGTAATTTATGGAGTAGCCGGTCTTAAAACGCATGCCAAAGCCCTCTTGATTGTTCGGCGTGAAGAAAACAGGATCAGACGTTATGTTCATCTGGCAACCGGCAATTACAATGACAAAACAGCCAAACTCTATTCCGATATGGGGATTATGACAGGTGACAGCCAGATCGCTTCGGATGTTGCGGCCTTTTTCAATCTTTTAACAGGCTTTTCGGATCCTGTCGGTTTTCAGCAGTTGGGTATTGCACCGACCGGTCTGCGAAAAAGATTTTATGAGTTGATTGAAAGGGAAATTCAGGCTTCAACCCCTGACCGACCCGGCGTAATCATGGCAAAAGTGAATTCACTTGAAGATAAAGAAATGTGCAAAGAACTTTATCGAGCATCCAAGGCGGGCGTTAAAATTCAGCTCAATGTCAGGGGGATATGCTGTCTGAGGCCGGGCATTAAAGGTGTTTCAGAAAACATTGAAGTGGTTTCCATTATCGACCGTTTTCTTGAACACACACGGATTTTTTATTTTAATAACGGAGGCCATGATGAAATTTATCTCAGCAGTGCCGATTGGATGGGCAGAAATCTCGACAAACGTCTTGAGATACTGTTCCCGGTGATCGATATGAAAATAAAACGCAGGATCCGGAAAATTCTGGATACCTATTTCAGCGATAATATGCAGGCTTACTGTCTGAATGCCGATGGAACGTACAGTAAAAAGCGCGACACTAAAAACCCGGTTCGTGCACAGGAACTTTTTTATCAGTATGCCGTAAAAGCGGTAAAGGTGCATAATCAGGCGAATTTGAAATTCAGGCCGGTAACACATCCGGATAAATAAGAATGATGAAATAAATACGGTATGAAATTATGGCTAAAACGAAGTTATGTAATATGGTCAAAGACGGTTTTCACAAAGATCACAAAAAGGAATACAAGGAACTGATCAAAAATCCCAGGTACATGTGTAAGAAATGCGGTCGGTCAGCCGCGAAAACAAAAAATTTATGCAAGCCGGTAAAATTGTAAATGTTTTCCGCATAAGGTGATTTGTGAGGAAATAAGGTGATCCAATTAAAAGAACAAAAAATACCGGCTACGCATATTCAAAAATTAATAGCCCAGCGCATGCTGGCCTCAAAAACCGAAAAACCTTGCTTCTATCTCGAAGTCAAAATCGATGTCACCGAATTACTGGCATTGAGACCGGTACTCCGCAAATCGCTTAAAGTGAAAGTGACCACCAATGCGTTTTATATTAAAGCCCTGGCAATCGCTGCCCATAGTTACCCTCTGGTTCTCGGCAGAATGTATGGCGATCTTGTGAAAATCGCCGAGACGATCGATGTCGGTTTCGCTGTTAACGCTCCGCATGGATTGATTGTGCCGGTTGTGAAAAATGCCGATGTCTTGCCGTTGAAAGAAATAGCGAAAATGGAAAAATTACTGACAAACAAAGCGCGTGACAACCAGTTGGAACTTGACGAACTGACGGGCCAGACGGTTTCTTTGAGTAATCTCGGCGCCTATGATATGGATTCGTTTTTTGGCATCGTTCCGCCTTCGTCAACGGTGATTGTTTCGGTCGGAAATATCATACCGACGGTCATTTGTGAAAACGGTGATTACCGTATGAGGAAAATGATTTCAATGTCACTGGCGGTCGATCACAAAGTCGTCAACGGCGCCTATGCGGCCAGATTTCTGATTTCCATTAAAGACCTGCTTGAAAATCCTGAAAAACTTGTTTGATGTCTTGGATTGATGCGAGTGTAATGTTCTTGAAGTGAATATTGGTTTTGTTAAAATGTTGAAGACCGTTTGGAAACTCGTTCGCACTGCCGTCATTGTCATAGGGATCCTGTTGACATTCTTTGCCGTGCTGGAAATACTGCGTGCTTACCAGACACTGTACAGTTTCCATCCTGTTGCGGCATATCTTTTTCTTGCTGCGATCACATGTCTGTTGATCTGGCTGGCTGTTTATCTCTGGTGTAATCTGGCTGTTTTTCCAAAGCCGCTAAAACCTCCGGGTATTTTAGACTTTCAAAACGCAAGCGATAAACAGCTCAAAAAATATGTCAAGTATCTTCGAAGGTATGTCCGTCGGTTTATAGCCAACCCACTCCTCGGTGACCAGGATCGAAACGATCTTGCCGGGGCGTTGTCAACGCTTGAAATGTCGCCGACCGAACGCACTGAAATGCTGAATGTCATAAGCGCTGTCGAACAGAACCATATCCAGCCTATCCTCAAAATTCTTGACTCCGCGGCATCAAAACAGGTACGCGAATCTATGCGGGATATCATGGTTGGAGTGACGTTAAGCCCTTACAAATCCGCGGACCTGCTTATTGTGCTTTATCGCAATCTTGTGATGCTGGTTCGTATTGTTAAAGTCTATCGTGTCCGCCCGGCACTGACCGAATTATTTGCTATCTTTCTGGACATTATCAATGTCATCGCGACTGTCAATTATATCAACATGGGCAAGAATCTGATCGAGGGCCTCGGCTCTCGTGTTCCGGGTATTGGACGGTTTGTCGATGATATCGCTCAGGGCATCGGCGCCGGTTTTATGACTACGATTACCGGCCATGCCGCGATGGACCGTTGCCGAAGTTTTCGAGGCTGGAACAAAGTCGAAGCTAAAAAACATCTACTTAGTCATGTGGGTGATTTTTATAATGATGTGAAAGATATTTTCTTTAAGGATGTCTGGGCGGGTATTCGCGGCCGGGCCGGTGCTGTCCCCGAAAATGCGGATGACAAAGTTGCCGATGCGATCGACGAAACCGGTTCCGTTCTCCATAAATTTGTTCGTGCTCCTGTGAAAGTTGTTACTTCCGCGGGCCAGACCGTTTATGATGTCGGTACTACCGGTTCCAAAGCCGTTGTAGGGACCACTGCCAAAGGCGTTTCTCTGGTCGGTAAAACGATCAAAAAAACCGCTAATTTTTTTATAAAACCATTTAAGAGAAAAAAATGAAAATTTTAATAAGAAAATATTTTTTATTGATGGTAATACTTGTTTTTCTGAATTTCTCTCAATTGGGATGTTCTCATTCTAAACAAACGGTTTTATTATGGCGTCCGAATTCTCCGGCCTTGATCAATGTGCCAAGAGAGGCTTGGCCGTTGATGACAGTCTATAAACCCGTCCGGCCTTGCGGAACAGCGGTTCTTGTCTGTCCAGGCGGCGGTTATGCCGGACTGGCGATGGACCATGAAGGTCGGCAGGTGGCACAATGGCTGAACACCGTTTCAGTGACAGCTTTTGTACTCAGATACCGACATAACGGTCTCGGCTATCCGTACCCCGTTCCCATGATGGATGCAAAGCGGGCGATTCGGATTATTCGTAGTCAGGCGGATAAATGGTATATTGACGAAAACAAAATTGGAATACTTGGATTTTCAGCAGGGGGACATCTTGCTTCAACGATTGGTACCCATTATGATCTCGGTGATTCTGCCGCAAGAGATAATGTTGAAAAAGTCAGCTGTAAACCTGATTTTATGATTCTGATCTATCCGGTCATTACCATGAACAAATCTTATACTCACCAAGGATCGGTCAGAAATCTTCTCGGAGACCATCCGGATTCCCGAATGCTGGATCTGGTGTCGAACGAAAACCATGTCAATTCCGATACGCCGCCTGCATTTCTCGTGCACGGCAGTAGGGACAGGGCGGTGCCGGTGCAAAACAGCATTGATTTTTTCCTGGCCCTTAAAAAAGCCGGCGTCTCCGCTGAAATGCATCTCTATGAAAAAGCAGATCACGGTTTCGGTTTAGGCAAAAACAACAGTCATGTCACTTCCTGGCCGAAGTTATGTGAGCGATGGCTTAGCCTGAACAACCTGATTGATCAAGACGAGCTGTAATAAGATGAATTGTCGTTAGAATCTTCTTGAAATTGTTTTGTTTGTTGTTCTTTATTTTCTCTTGGGATTTGTTTGATCTCGACGATTTCAATGGGGGCCTCATCTTTGATTT
>CAZNET010000025.1:0-3314 GCA_964571885.1 uncultured Pirellulales bacterium | reverse complement strand
TTTGATTTCAGCTCGTACCGGAAGCTGCTCCAGTTGTCGTTTTAATTCGTCGGGAAAGGGATGAATGAATTCGGCGACTCTCCGGTAATCTTCGGCCCCGTTGCAGTTGGGTTCATATTCAAAAATCGTTTTGCCGTAACTCGGGGCTTCGGCCAGCTTGATATTTCTCCTTATATAGACCGGCAGGATAAGTGCCTCTGACCACGCGCAGTTTGTCCCTCTCGCGTTTTCGAGGAAACTCTCGATATCCGCTCTGACCTCATTCGGCAGCGATGCTCTGCTGTCGTACATACATAATAAGATACCCATGACTTTGAGATTCGGATTGATGCGTTTGTTGACAATATCGACTGTTTGTAATAGTTTTCCGAATCCCTGCAGGGCCAAAAAATGAGGTTGAAGCGGAATCAAAATCTCATCCGCTGCTGCAAGGGCATTTAACGTCAGCAAACCCAGAGACGGGGCACAATCGATAAAGATATAATCGAATTCGTTCTCCACGTCAGCCAGGGCCTCGCGGAGGATTATTTCTCTGCCGACAACATTGACCAGCTCATTTTCAGCGCCCACCAGATTAATATTTGAAGGCAGGGCCCATAAGTTGCACCGGACCATCATGATTTCTTCGCCGATTGGCGCCGATTCGGTCAGCACTTTATAAGAACCCGCCTCGGTTGTTTCGGGATTCAAACCCAGATGAATAGTCATATGCGCCTGCGGGTCCAGATCGATCACGGCGATGCGCAGTCCCGTCGATGCCAGCGCAGCGGCTGTGTTGACGACCGTGGTCGTCTTGCCGACGCCCCCTTTCTGATTTAATACTGCGATCGTTTTCACTGGTGTGACCCCGTGGTTTTAACGTTTGCTGCTTTTATTTTTTTTAACGCCGCGTCAAGAACCCCGTTGATAAATGAGGGGGATTGAGCTGTACTGAATTTTTTTGCCAGCTCGATCGCTTCATTGATAATGACTTTAGGCGGAATGTCACTGCAGTATAAAAGCTGATAGACCGAAAGCCTCAGAATGCTTTTATCAACGGCTGACAGCCTCGATAAATTCCATTTTATCGTTGAACTCGATATGATTTCGTTACACTCCTGTAAATTATTCCATGTCCCCTGACACCATTGATAGGCAAGATCGATGATTCCCAAATCCGCCTCATCATCCCGAAAGATCTCTTTCAGATTTTCAAAAAGTACGGGGCCCTGAACATCAAGCTGATAGATTCCCTGCATCGCTAATTCCCTGGCTTTTGTTCTTTTATCCAATTCTTTAGCCCCGAAGTCAGAGTGTCAAATCTATATTCAGTTTCAAAGTACGCTGATATTATTGTATCTGTTCCAGCAGGCTGACTGTTTCCATCGCGGTTAACGCAGCGTCGGCGCCGGCATTGCCCATTTTTGTCCCGGCCCGGTCCACCGCCTGCTCCAGCGTTTCGCAGGTCAGTACACCAAAGGCGACTGGTATCGACGAATCGTAATTGAGTTGGCCGATACCGCGTGACACCTGCTGACACACATAATCATAATGGCTGGTCTGACCGCGGATCACCGCGCCGACACAGATCACCGCGCAGTATTTGCCGGTATCGATCAGTTTCTTCGCGGCGATGGTGATTTCGCACGCCCCGGGTACCCAGAAAACCTCGACCTGGTCTTCCTTCGCTCCGTGACGCTTTAAACTATCCACCGCTCCGTCCAAAAGTCTGCTGGTGATAAATTCGTTAAACTGACTGGCGACAATCGCATAAACGCCTTTTCCCGCCGTCATTTGACCTTTGGTTTCTTTAATCATACCTGTTATACTCCATTGTCAATACAATAATACGGAGCTAACTGCCCCGATCAGCCGATTACATTATAAGACTATTTGCTCTGGCATTCCAGAAAAACCTTGTTTATTAATAACCAATCCTGATTTTATCAGCTTTGTATGTTATTTAAAGCATTATTATATATAATGTTATGGAAAATTCGCTTTGTTTTGACTTTTCTTAGTGAAAATCAATAAACGTGTCAGAAAATCAACTAAGCAGGCGTTAGTTTATAGGCGATAACAGGTTAGGTCATAATCGTCATATATTTATTGGCATTGTATAAGGATTCACATAGTTATGTTTTTCGAAGATGTAGATTACGGGCCGTACGGGAATGCTGAAAATAAAGCGAAAAGGGCCTTTGAGCTTTACGAAGAGGGCAAGATCGCGCTGGCGATGATCGAGCTGGAGGACGCGATTGAGATCAATCCATCCAACGGCATCTGGCATTTTAATAAAGGCCTGGCTCTCGATGCGATGAGCAAATTTAATGACGCGATCACGGAATACGAAACAGCGTTGGAGCTTTTGCCGAACGATCTGGAAATTCTCAATTCGCTTGCGGTCGATTATACCCGTGTGGGATTTTATGACCGAGCGCTGGAAATATTCAATACCATTGAAGAGCTCGATCCGAATTTCGAGCCGTGTTACTGCAACCGGATCATTACCTATACCGAAATGGGCAAGCACGACCTGGCCGAACAGATGTTCTATCTGGCCCAGCAGATCAAGCCGGAATGCGAATTGTGTTTTTACAATATCGGCAATAGCCTGTTCGCCCGCGGCGAATATCAAAAGGCAATTCACTGCTGGCTGAAAACCTCTGAACTCGAACCGACCCATCCGCAGATCAATTACCGCATCGCACAGGCCCACTGGTATGATGGTGACATGGAAAAGGCCCATGAGTATTTTCTGGCGGAAATTCGTCATAATCCCGGCGGCGTCGATGTGATCTTCGATTTCGGATTATTTCTGCTGGAATCGGAAAATATCGATTCGGCCAAAGAAAAATTCCATCGCATTATCGAACTGCGCCCGGATTTTGTTCCCGCCTATTTTTATCTCGGCGAGATTGCGTTTAACGACGGCAACTATGAAGAGGCGGTTGAGATGTATAACCTGGCGATTCAGCACGATGAGTCGATCAAGGGGCCGCGCTATCGTCTTGCTCGGTGCGCATTGATGGACGGAAATAAGCCGAACGCCAGGGCGTATCTTATTTCTGAACTCCAATTAAATCCGGATGACGCGGAAGTGCTGATCTCGATGGCGTCGATGTTCATCAAGATCGACGACAACGATCTGGCGATCAATTGCCTCTTGAAAGCGATGGACTATGACAATACCAATCCGGATATTTATTATTACCTCGGCCTTGCCACCGCCAAAAGCGAGCGGTTCGACGACGCGGCGGAGTTTTTCTCACACACGTTGGATATTGAGCCGAACCACTTAAATGCGCTGACCGCTTCAGCTAAACTGTATATCG
>CAZNET010000024.1:0-13773 GCA_964571885.1 uncultured Pirellulales bacterium | reverse complement strand
ACTCCATCTCCATCAACAAAAAGAAGGTCATAACCGGCAGATTGAGCCTTCGATGCAAGATTGCTGTCCGTGATATCAATCAGAATCGGGAAGTTGGTCAGATCGGCAGCGACTTTTGTGTGGTCGATAAGGATTTGTTTTCGATAGGCCCAGCCTGACTCGAACGGGTCTAGTGTTGGAGCCAGAAAGGTCTTGAATTCAAATTCGTAACTTGCCGCATGATTACCGTCATTCACATCAACATACCATGTATACCATGTGTCATAATCAAGGCCGGAAACGGCTGTGCTATAGGTACCATCCGAAACGTCATTTGCTGATGATGAACCAATATACGGAAATGTGATCACATTATAGTCTATCAGATCGGCCTGACGGTCGATGACACTGAAGCTGAGTTGGGCCAATGTTACAGGGATATTTATTGAACCATGAATGGGTATTTCGTTTGAAACAACCGGATGTTCCACAATAGCGGGAGGTTCCACATACTCAGCAACACCTAATCTGTACTCACTGTAACTGTGAATTTCCGATCTCGGATGAGGAAGTGCCGCTTTGCCGTTAGTATCGAACACCCAGATCTTTGCAGATGATCCCGGACAGTCGCTTCCGCCGGCGGTGATGACAATTTCATTGTACCCATCGTTATCAACATCGGCAATTCTGGGAGTTCTCAGAGTACAGGTCGAATCAAGTTCGATATGTTTAATCAGCTGATAGTCGTTACTGAAAATGCGAAGTGAATCATAGCCGTCCGGAACAATGATCTCCATCTTCTCATCACCATAGACATTTGCAACGCGGGGCTGGCTGGAGTTGCCCTGATCCAGCGGGATGATAGTCTCTAAGCTAAATGTAATCAAATCATGAACAGCCATTTGTCTTAGCAAACCGGCCCCTGTGATATAATCTCGGTCATCATCCTGAGTGATGCCGATCAACTCCGGATTGCCGTCGTCGTCAATGTCGTAAACGGCCGGTGCCATACATGAACAGACATTTCCATCCGCCGGCATTGACCTGAGCAGATAACCGTCTTCAGCGGAAAGGACATAGATTTCCGTTTTTGCCGGCCAGCATTCTCCTGGATAGACAAGCACATCTCGAATACCGTCGCCGGTCAGGTCTATCAGTTGGGGGTGTTCGGCCTCCACTTGATCAGGCACCGGCGTCTTCCAGCGCAGGGTCAGATCGTCGGCATAGTAAGACCAGACATTGTCGGAACCGTCACTTGCCTTGTCGGTAAGATAGATCTCAAACCGGCCGTCTCCGTCATAGTCCATCAGCGAAATTCCGCCCCAGCAGGGTTTGTAGGTCTCGTGAGCTTCAGCTCTTGTGCTGCCGTCATAGTATAGGGCATAAACGCCGGAATTAGTCCCTAATTTCGTTGCGGTAAATACCGTAGGATATCCTTGTCCGTCAATGTCGAAAATGAGAGGATTATAGTCGTTCTGAACCCCTCCAAAATCTGTTCTTTTCCAATACAGAGAACCGTCATCTCCGTGGATCGCGATGAGCCCCGAGTTGGTACCCCCGTTTGTGCTGCACAATCCGGAAATGATTTCCACAATACCGTCGTTATTCAGATCTGCGATTTCGAGCATTGTACTGCCGGCCGAGATATCACTGTCATTATGTGTCCAGAGAACGGAACCATCCGTTGAATCATACGCTCTGATCCCGCCTTCGAAACCCACAATGATTTCCAGATCGCCGTCATTGTCCAAATCGGCCGTTGAAGCCCCGCCTCTTCTGTGGACCGTGCCAATGACCGTACTCCATTTGAGCTCAAACGCCAGCCTTGTTGTAAAACTATAAAATTCCTCTACCCACTGTCCGCTACCGCTGTCTTTCGCACGAACAGACCAGTTATACGTTGTATTCGGTTCGTTCATATTCGAGGGGAGAATCGACACATAGCTGTTCCCGTCAGCGATCGTACCGCTGCCGATGACTTCCCACGTTCCGTTCGCATCGGTTGTTATTTCCCAGTCAACCGATTCTCCCTGCGCATCAAATAACCTGGCCTGCAGCAGGGGATTGGGAACAACACCCGTTTGTCCGTCTGAGGGGCTCTCATTTGAAATGACCACTTTGTCAGATTCCGTTGTGAAGGTAAATATCTCCCGGCTTAAAAACGTTCCATCGTTTACATCGACGTACCAGGTGTAACTGGTATCATACTGCAGACCGCTGACGGCGACGGCATAATTGCCATCAGGCACCGCAGAGTTGGAATCAAATCCAATATCAGGATCCGTCGTGACCGTATAATCCATAAGATCCGCATCCGGATCCTCTATGTGAAAACGAAGTTCTGAAGTTGTTATGTTTACCTGGGCGGCACCATTGGCGGGTACTGGATTTGAGATGATAGGCGCTCCGCCTGTGTAAGGCGGGCCTAAGCTGTAAAAGGCCGTGGGATCACTCTGATTATTGTAGCCGGTCGCTACCCAGCCCGGACTTCTTGCCGTCTTGGAGATCCTTACTTCATCGAGAACGCCGTTGAATGGAGCGGAAGCATCAAATTTTCTTCCTATACGGAGGATCTGGCTGCCGCTGGTTAAAGGCGTAGTACTGATACCGGTTCGCTGTCCCTCATCAACACCATCCACATACACCTTTTGGATACCGCTTGCCGAGTTAAAGCTATAGCAAACATGATGCCATTGAGTATCAGTAATAACATTCGGATTTGACTGAAATGAAATCCAGTTCGTGCCGTCGTAGAATCCTGAAAATAATTCATTGTTGCCGTATTTGTTCAAAACCACGAAAAAGTTATTTTCAACACTCGAACTTCGTCTTTCAACGAAAGCGGCTTCAGCGGTTCCGGTATTGTCTCTTTTGACCCACAATTCAACGGAATGATCAGCCAGTTGAAGACTGGTATCATCAGCCACACTGATATAATCGTCTATTCCGTCAAAACCATCTGCCCCGTCAATCCTGCCGGCCGCGTTTTGAATTGTGCCGCTTTGTGCTGATCCATCGTTGCCATAGGCCGTACTGTCCAGATGAAGCCCGACGGTTTCATCGAGATGCTGAACCATCACATAATTTGAATCCCATGTAGATTCTGTGTTTTCCTGGCTGGTTACATCAGGGTTGCCGTAATACATATAGAGTGTTGTATCGGTACTCGAAGAAACGCTTGGAACATTCACCCAGGCCAGCAAACGGCCCGTCGCGGAATCATATAACTCGATCTCATGGTTGAACTTTTCCGCGACACCCGTGCCGCTCATAAACAAAATGTCGTCACCGTCACTCTGGGCGTTTGTCTGTAAATCTGAATCGTTAATATCAATAAGAACAGGGAAATTTGTCAGATTCTCGGTCACCTTCGTATGATCGATAGTTATTTCTCTTCGCCGCTGCCAGCCCTGATTAAAGGGATCAAAGCTTGCCGGGAAGTCTTCGGTAGTGAAACTGAACGTATACAGTTCGGCATTGTTTCCATCATTGACATCGACATACCAGGTGTAAACCCTGCTGTATTGCAGGCCTGAAACAGAAATGCTGTAAGTCCCATCGATAACGTTAATGTCGGAACCTGAACCAATATCCGGATCCGTAACAACTGAATAGTCGATCGAATCGCCTTGATAATCATTAACATCGAAACTCAGAAGAGAAAGAGTAACCGAGACACCGATGGCGTCATTTGCCGGGGAAGGATTCAACACAGCAGGCGCTTGCGGTAATGTATATTCTTCCTGCGAACCTATAGAATAGAAAGTTTCCGGATTATTTTGATTCTCATATTCCGAAGAAATCCACTCGGGACTTCGCAATCCGGTTGATATCCTCACCTCATCCACAGCGCCGTTCCAGTATTTCAAACTGGGTGAATAATAACCAATAGTCAAATCCGGTGTGCCGCTGACCGAATCTGCATAACCTGAAATATTCGTCGCATTAAGCGCTGCACCATCCAGATAAGGTGTAACATTACCGTCCCGGTCATAAACCACAACATAATGATGCCAGACATTATTATCGTAACCATTGGTACCCCCGTACCATAACAAACGACTGCCATCCTGAATAAAGCCATAAGGTTCTCCGCTGGTAAGCGCAAAACCATATCCTTTGGAATCTGAAGTAGTTCCGCCTCCTTTATTCAGGATATAATGCCAGGTACTGTTAGAGGTTTTGAACCACACCTGAATGGTAAAATCACCGGTGCCAAGGTTAATACTGCTGTCATTCCCGAGATTGATATAATCGTTGATTCCGTCAAAATAATCGCCGCCGGCGATCTTACCGGTCGCATTCTGGGTTACTGCTCCCATCGGTGTGCCATCGTTGTTGTAGCCGGTACTGTCGTAATGGCTGCCGCTTGTTTCCTCGAGGTGCTGTATCAGGCGATAATTATTGCTCCATACGGCCGTGATATCCTGCTGATCGGAAGCCGCGGGATTACCGTAATACATGTAGAGATCCGTCGGCACGGCAGAGGATATATCAGGCACCTTAACCCAAACCACAAGCTTGCCTGTGGTATTGTCATAGAATTCGATCTCATGGGACAGTTTATTCTCCGCCGAATCCGTAAACACAATGTCGTTGCCGTCCGCCTGAGCCGAAGCGGCGAGGTTGGCATCGGCGCTCAGCGAGACCAATAATGGAAAGTCGGTCAAGTCCGCATCAACCTGATTGGGATCGATCGTTATCTGCTTACGGTAAGACCAATCGGAATCCCACCATCTTTGACCATAAGCAATGATAGAAAATACGATAATAAACAGACCTATTAAAAAGCTCATGACTTGTCGTTTTTTACATGATCGCCTTAACATACCAACCTCCTGTTTTTTCGTTAGTAGAGGTATCTATTCAAGAATCAAAAAAATAAAACATAAAAATAATAACGAACACTGGGAGCTGTCAAACAGCTCCCAGTGAAAAGCGATTCTTGACACCTCTTACTCGGCATCACCACGAGTAAAGAAGTTAATTCTAAAGATCATATAATCCAAGATATTCACCATACCATCGCCGTTGATATCGGCAACGGCGTTGGTTGTTAACCAGTTCATTCTAAAGATAGAGAAATCAAGAATATTAATTGAATTTGACCCATTAAGATCACCGCCAATCAAATCATCTGCTGCGACAAAGTCCGCAACCGCCTGTCCGTTTGAATTCAACGCTGTTGCGACTTTACTTCTTAAACTTAACGCGGTCTTGGCACTGACACCGACCGTATTGCCCGGAATATCAGTCAGGATATACGTCCCCGAAGCAATCTTCGTACCTGTATTGTTGGTGAAGGAAACCGGAATGGTCCACGTCTTAAGAACCGTCCCGCCGGCATCGGTTGCTTTGAATACGACATCCCTGCCAAAGCTGTAGGCTGAGGAAGAAAGCGTATCCATTTCCACCGAACCGGTCACCTGGTTCTTATTGATATTGAACGTATCATTGTCGCTGTTGCTGTTACCGGCATTGTCGGCAACTTCGGCATCGATCGTCGCGGTACCATTTGCCGTAGTTGATGTGACCGTAACATGATAATTAAACGTTCCAGTCGGGCTCTCACCGTCATAAACAACCGTCATGGGTGTCGCCGCACTGTCCGTGACAGTAACTGTTGGAGCGGCTGCCAAACCGGACAATGGGTCGCTGGCAATGATATCAATATCTACCTGTCCCTGGACGGCATTGTCGGTACTGCCAAGTGAGATCAGCAGTTCCGTACCGCCCTGATCGGCGGAGGTAATATCGATAACCGGTGCTGTGCTGTCAATAATGAAGTCGGCATCTGACACATCGTTGGCTTCATTACCGGCCAGGTCCCATACGGAGATTCGAATACTCGCATTATCGATACTGAGACTTGGAACCGGATCCCAGACATAGCTGCCGTCATTATCTTCGTTTTCGGCAATCAGATTCCATGCAGAGCCGTCATAGTATTCGATCTTCACGGAGTCATAATCGATGTTAAGATCCGATGCGTTCCATGTAATCGTAAGCGAGTCACCGCCCTTGACAATTTCCCCGCCGTTTGGCGAAGTCACCGCAACAACCGGATCGGTACCGTCGATAACCATAGTTTGGCTGTCAATTTTCTCAGGTAACACTTCCTGTGCGTCAATCGTGGCCAATATAGTACTTTCGATATCACTGATATCCGGTCGGAATACCATTTGCG
Source organism: uncultured Pirellulales bacterium (assembly GCA_964571885.1). GTDB lineage: Bacteria > Planctomycetota > Phycisphaerae > Sedimentisphaerales > Anaerobacaceae > CAZNET01. Next base: position 7,607 of record CAZNET010000024.1, on the reverse strand, counting down.
TAACGCCATCGGGGGCCATTGGATCTACGTTGAGTGTAAACTTTGCGACGGTTCCATCAGCCGAGGTTCCAACCACACTATTAATATCGACACCAACGGCGACATCAAGATCTCCATTTACATCCCATACATTGTAAATCAACTCATTCCAGATTCCGCCACCCGGCTGAACATAAACATCGGAAGATCCCGCAAGGAAGTAAGTTGAACTGAAGTTCAGAATTGCCTGGCAACCAACAACTTCCTGAAGAAGCTTTAATACGTCCATATCGATTGTAACGATATCGCCCGGCTTGAGATACTGTGATATGTCGGGGACATCAAGTTTCAGTAAGTTCCAGGGGCCTGTGGCCCAGGCGCCTTCAGCGGCGATCTCATGATTCTCACCGCTGCCGGCATAGTTTTCCCAGCCGCCGTTGCATGACTGTGCGGACTTAATATAAGCTGCTGCTTTTTCAACTTCTTCGGTATAGCCGCCCATTGCCTGAAGGGCCAGAACGGCATAAGAAGTTTCCTGTATCGTTTCATTGTCTTGATCTTCAACCACATATCCGGAATTCCATGTAAATCCGCCGGTTGAAAGTTGATAACTAACCAGAATATCCGCAAGATCTGACAAATTGCTCGCGGCGGCATGTTCACCTGCGTTTGGATCAAAATCCTCACCGACAAAAGCAAGTGCATAAACTCCGCCGGCCAAACCGATTACATCATAATATGCATCACCATCGAGCTCGTCAATTTCATCTTTAACACCTTGGATCCAGATATCCAGTTCACTTCCGGAAACACCGCTCGATGCAGCTCCAATAACACCGATACCGATATCCCAGGCAGCGAGATTGCCAATTCCCGAATTTTCTCGAGCTGTTCGTATTAGATCCACATAGCCAGCTGTGTCGTAAAGTGTACCTTCTCCTTTGCGATCATAAGTTCCGGCTGCTAACGGTCCATAAAAATTCGTGTTGACATGATCCAAATTGGCGGTACCTCCCAGAACTGCATCAAGTGCAGGTGCGAGATAACCATCGGAAGGTGAGAAATTATTGGTCTTGGTCAGCAGAAGATCCGATACTTTTTGTATTGCCGGCAGCATATCAGAATCATAAGTTGCCAGATAGGCCTCAATTAAACCTTTGCCGATCGGACCTATTGTGTTTAACGAACTTGTGTCACACGGATCTCCGTTAGCGACAGGCCAATCCCAGCCGCCGTCATAATTCTGGCTTTCCACCAGTCTGTTACCGGCAGCGGCCATTTGTATCTGGTTTGTGGCAAGAATCGGTAAATAGTCTGCATTACCGGTAACCATTGCAGCGACATCTGCTTCAACGCCCGTGCCCCACCAGTTTTTCTCGGCTTCGACGGTCTCTGTCACCAGCGCTGTTACATTCAGGCCGTACCCGCTGTTATTATCAATATAGTTGTAATGTATGCTTACTTGATTGGTGTCAATAACGTGCTTATCGATGTTTATACCATCACCGGTGTTTCCAATCACCGTATTTAATACGATCGTGAGGTTTTGCCCTTTGATGTTGATACCGTGGTTCGTGCAGTTTTTAATCGTATTGTTACAGACCGTTATAAATGTTGTTGCACCCCAGAAATTAACACCTTTGCGGTTGCCGTCAAAGGTATTTCCTTTAACAACAACATTCGTTAAATTGCTTCCGCCAACGCCGTTGCCGTTTACAAAACCAGCTGCAGTATTGCCGCTGACAACAGAATCGCTCGTGGAAGTCAGGTAAATCGCGGATTCGCCGCCCGCCGGGCTTGAACCGAGAGCAAAAATATTATCGTTGATTGCAAGATTACTTGCAGGGTTCGGCTGAACAATCACTCCAATTTTATTGATCGCAAAATTATTACCTGTTACTGAAAGTCCCGTTCCTCCTTTGTATAACACGCCGTTAATACCATCGATAAAATTATTCGCGATAGTCACATCATTCGCCCAGCACCTGATAACCGAAGTATCCGCCGTGGTATTTGTCGGATCACCCTCGAGTGTAAAGCCGTCAATGGTAACTCCGCCTGAAATACCGCTGGATATTTCGATCAAAACATCCGGATTCGGCGTGGACAGACCAGATTCAGTAATAATCGCCTCTGCAGACGAATTGGTCCGCAGGGAGGGATCAACGCCTGCCTGAGGCCCGAGAAGATTAAGGGATTTATTAATTGTAACACGCTCGTTGTATACTCCCGCGGCAACATTAACCGTGCTGCCTTGCACCGCGTTGATGGCATCCTGGATTTTATTAAAATGCGTAACGCCCCAGCCGGGTGTTGAGCTTGTGTAATCGTCATCGACATAAACAACGTCCAAAGGCGAAGGACTTAACGTTATCAAATAATCCCCTCCTCCGAGGTCATTGATATCCACGCTGAAACCAACATATTCCATCGGTACGACTTCGCTACCCCATGACCAGTCCATGTCCCAGGCAGCCGCACCGCCGCCCTGAGATGCGGCCCAACCGGGGTATTTTGCCGTTCCAGTACCCGGCAAATAGGCACCGGCATCTGTTTCCGCAGCATACATTGCAGACCAATCCATTGTTCCTGACATAGGAACACCTTTGGCCTCTCTGGGCCAGAGGTCAGGATTCGACTCTCCATTCGCGGTAGCGGTAACAGCATCTTCATACCATGGAGTCGTTTCAGTCGCACCCGCATGATTGCGAACCGCCCATTTTTGGACACCTCCATCATCGTATAAATTCAGACTATATTGATACCAGTCCGGCGTATCGGGCGTCCAGGTCGGCCAGCCGTCATGATCCGCAATCACGATATTTGCATCGCCGCTGAAATTGGCACTGGCACCGTCTTTACCGTAAATGTCGTATCCATTTACGTCGTCACCTATTCCCTCGGTTACTTCGGCAACCATGGGCACGACGCCTGAATATACACCCCCGCCCTCATCCGTTAGTGTCCCCTTGAAATACATGGTTGAAGAGGCCACCGTATTGGCGAAAACGACCGAACTTGTACACATCAACATCGCCAATATACACATTACATTCAGCTTTTTCATTATTTTTCTCCTAAATCTTAACTTGTTAATTCATTTCTTCCTCAATCCACCAATTAATTCTTCAGTGACTAAGGTCCTTCTCTGAAAATATAATTGTTCAATTTTACCTGTGTCATTTTCATTTCTCCTTTCGAATTGACAAATCATATAAAAGATGTTTCAACAAAAAATCAATTTGGCTTTCGTAAAAACAACCGATTGAAATCAAAGAAACTGAAAGAATATGAAAATAGTTGGTAGAAAAGCAACCGTTACCCGCCCCCAGCAAGGTCAGTATTCCAATGCTTTTCAAAACACACTCCTCAGATTGTTATTTTCTTGAAAATCGATTTCATTAAAACATGAAATTAAGCGCAAAGCACGGCTGCAGTCGTTTCTTTAATTACAATTAAATGCAATAAGAATGGCTACTTGTATTGCCATTACCACAGCCTCCACAATCTATTTTTCTACCCTACTATGGTTGCACAATTTCATGTTTTAATCATACAAACATAAATTTTATAACATTAGCTCAATATAATATATTAAGAGCAAACACAAAAAGAATCAACTTCGGTAAATACCGTATTTGAAAAAAATGTAAGAAAAAATCAATTTTACCAATATAAGCACGCATATTAATGTTAATCTGGGGAATATAAGACAGAAAGAGCGCAAAAATCCTTAAAATTTCACCCTCACTATCATGATCATTCAAACCGATATATTTGGTAATCTTTAAACGGTTCCGGAAGATTCGCAATGTCATGTGTTGTGCGGGTTTCATAATAATCTTTAACAGACGAGCTTTTCGGGCAAATTAACCATTCTGCATCTGATTTATTTTTAATTGTTTTATATTGTTCCTTTGTATATCCCTCTTTAATAAATACCACTAAACGCGGTCTCAAGACATAACCGAGAAGCTGATATTTGCCGATTCCCTCAACCATCACAACATCATCATCGGGAATTGTCGTTTCAAAAACAGGCTTTATATGCGCCCGAATCCTGGATTCTTTCAGTCCATTCATATGTAAACTCTGTGCAAGAAATAAATCAACAACAAAAATCATCAACATAAAAATCAAGGTCAATGCAAATTTAATATCACGGTGCAAGAAAGATAAAAATTGATGCAAGAATACAATACCGCCTGTGACAAATACGGGCATAGCCGTCAACATATACCGGAATTGATTTTCAGCGATGGTAACTGTTAAGATATGTATAAGCAGGAAAAAGACGGAACAATGTATCAACCGGCGTATTGGTTTTGACTTTTTAAGAAAACACAGGGATACGCTGGATACAACAAGCAGATTAAAAGGCAGATGGAATATCTGCCATTTCCAGCTTTTGGGAAAAAACTGATAGATAAGACCGGCTTTGAGTTTCAGCCACAGATTTTCCAACAAAACAGGCTTGGGTGCCACTTGATAAAAAACGGCCATATTGTCGGTTTTGCCGGGCACAGCATTATTAAAGATCGCCCAAAGGGGAACATTGAGCCCCTGAACAAATATTATTTTTTTTAGATATATCGCAACAACGGCAAAAACAAGCAATCCAGCGGCAAATATATAATTTCCTGGTTTTAATTGTTCTTGATTAAACAAATACCAGAACGGCAAAACGAGCAAAATCGGCAAAAAAGTCAATCGACAGTAATATAAGGCACAAGCATTCAAAGCCAGGAAAAACCACATTTTTTTAGATTCGGCTCGAATATAAAGCCAAATAAAAAATACTACCAACGGCGCGATGGTGGCTTCCGCCTGAGGCTGGGAAGTCTGGCGGATTGTCAAAGGCAGAAAAAGATAGATACTATAAGCGATTACTGCGGGCCATTTACCTGAAATCTTATAAACAATCAATCCAATCAATACGGATGTCACAATGCTTGCGATAATATTTGTCGCTACCCAGCCGTGAAATGCTCCGAGAAGCATCGATGCGGGCACGGCAAAATAGATATTCAGAATATTATGAATAAACGGCTGCGGCTCAAATGATCCCGGCGATAATATTTGAGTGGGATAAACATTGTTTGTGATATAAGGACCGCCCTGTACTAACTGTTCCATATCCGCGACGTACCAATACTGGTCATCACCTCTCAAGGCAGATGCAGCATAGAGGTTCAAAAAAATGAATAGAAGCGTTAAAAAAAACAAAAAAACGCAAGTTCTTTGGTTAGTTGTGAATAATTTTTTTATTTTTAAATTTAGCATTCGATTATTCGTATGTTGCATCTTTCTCTTTATACAACCTTAAAAATTTACACTCGGTAAACATAACACAAGAGAAGGATTACTGGAAATTCAAAATCGTCTCAATAGTAAAATCCTGGTCTTCGCGTGTCAGGTCGTTATAAAACGGCAGCCGAATCAACCTTTCACTGATTTGTTCCGTTACGGGACAACTTGCGTGATGGCTTTGTTTATAAGATAATGCCATCTTTGATAAATGTAAAGGAAGATAATGAAACACCGATTGGATACCATGCTCTCTTAAATAATCGATCAAAGCGTTCCGTTGCTCACACGACGGCATTATCATATAAAAAAGATGATAGGTTTGCTGACAATCTTCGGGAACGGTCGGCAGTTTTACTCCGAGATTTTCAGCCCAGCCTTTTAGACCGTTATAATAGTTTTCCCATATTTGACACCGTTTCACTTGGATCTGTTCTCTCAGTTCAAGCTGGGCATACAAACACGCCGCCAGAATATCTGACAGCAGAAAGCTCGATCCCACATCCAGCCAGGTATATTTATCAACTTCGCCTCTGAATAATTGACTTCTGTTGGTTCCCTTATCGCGGATGATTTCCGCTCGTTCTATGTATTGGGGGTCATTAATTAATAAAGCTCCTCCTTCGCCGCAAGAGAAATTCTTGGTTTCCTGAAAACTCAATGCCGCCAAAGCCCCGAATGTTCCAAGAAATTTTCCTTTATACGTACCGAATATACCATGAGCATTATCCTCCAGCACTTTAAGGTTATGCTTATTTGCGATATCTAAAATCTTATCCATTTCACATCCCACACCGGCGTAATGAACCGGGACAATCGCTTTTGTGCGGTCGGTAATTAGCTCTTCCAGAAGCTTTTCATCCATATTTAGGGTATCCGGTCTTATATCGATAAACACAGGTTTGGCTTTGCGAAGAACAAAAGCGTTGGCCGTGGAAACAAACGTAAATGAAGGCATGATGACCTCATCGCCTTCATCGAGATCGATCAGTAACGCCATCATCTCCAAAGCATCGGTTCCCGAAGTTGTCAATAATGCTTTCGTAACACTCAAATGCTCTTCAAGAAACTGGTGACAACGCCGGGAGAATTTCCCGTCACCGGAAACATGATCATTCTCGTAAGCCTGTCGAATATAGTTAAGCGTTTTCTCTGCCATATAAGGTTTATTAAAGATAACTTTATATTCGACTGGTTGTTTTTTGTTTTTATTGATTTGTTTTGTCATAAATAAACAATTCTCCTCATAAAGTTTTAAATCTCCTTTTTCTTAATGACATACGGCGGTCGATGACGAACTTCCTGCATGATCTTGAACAGATACTCGCCCACAACACCAATCGAAGACATAATCATGCCTGAAAAGAATAATAACAAAAGAACGATCGTCGTCCAGCCCGGTACGGTGATCCTTCCCAGAAGATACGATATAAAATAAAAAAGCCCCAAAACTAAACTTAAGAACAACGAAAGCAAGCCGACAGCAAAAACCAGTTTCAACGGCAGCCCCGTATTATATACGATACTGTTTGTGAAATTGCGAAAGAGCTTTAGGGTCGAATAGGTTGACGATCCATGCCCCCGCACATCGTGCTTAACCTGAATACTTCCGATCTTACCGGTTGTATTTAGAATCAGCACATCAATAATCGGATTACTCATCTGGATATGATTAATTTGATCCACAACATCTCGGCGCAAAATCCTGAAGCTGCTCATCTCCAGGTTTTTAAAGTTTTTATAAATGATCGAAACCAAACAGCGGAATACAAAACTGCACAGGTTGCGCAATGCCGAATGGTTTTTTTTCTCCGGGATACCATTGACAACGTCAAAACCGGAATTTTCTATCGCATCGATCATTTTTGGAATTTCTTCGGGCGGATTCTGTAAATCATCATCCATGGTAATAACATAATCGCCGGTTATAAAACTAAAGCCGCATAGAATCGCGGCATGCTGGCCGGCGTTTCTGGACAATTGAACAATTTTTACTCGCTTATCCCGTTGACGAAGCGACTGCATAACCGGCCAACTGTTATCGTTTCCGCAATCTTCCACAAGAATCATTTCATAATCGTAAGTCTGTCCGTCAAAAACGCGATCTGTTCTCTCATACAACTTGTTGAGCGTATTTTCACTCTCATAAACCGGAACCACTATAGAAATGCGTTTTTGCTCCATTGTTTCTAAGATTCCTTATCAAAACTAAGCATGAATTTTTTTGCCCCTTCGGCCCCTTCATTGAAGATCAGGTCGATAATACTGACGTTATGTAAAAAAGGAGGACAATAAAGCTGATGATATTCGGGATACCCATC
>CAZNET010000023.1:628-13846 GCA_964571885.1 uncultured Pirellulales bacterium | reverse complement strand
GATTGGTTGTCACGCTGGTTTTCGCGACGATTATCGAGGTCTGTTCAGAGGGCTCAGCTCCTATTGCTTTTGAGATATTCAAACAAACCTCCGCTTTGGGCAACAGCTTTGTTTTTCTCATGGCCGGCGTCGCCACCGATTATACCGAGATCGGTTTATTATGGCATAATCTTGGCAAGAAAACAGCCGTTTGGCTGCCGGTTGTGACGGTCCCCCAGGTAATTCTTCTCGGCTACATCGCAAATATGATTTTCTAAATATTTTAGATATCAGAATAGTTTGAAATATTTTATACATTTTTTGTGATTATTAGAAAACGTGTTGATTTTAATCCCGCCTGATCTATTCAGATTATGATAGGTGTTCTTTTGGAACTTTTTTCAGCCAGCTTCCGTTGCAGCCGCTTCTGCTGCAGTCATACCAGACATAGACCGAGCCGTTTTCATTGACCCGATCCACTTCGTTCATGGCGGAACCGCATTCGGGACAATATTGTTTTACCAGCGAACTCATCGTATTAATTGATTCTGTTTCTAACGGTTGTGTATGTAATTCCATAACTATACCTCCTGTATCTTTATTTAAATTGTTTTTTTTGGGGCAAATCATTTGAGATGATGTTACCTTGTTTTCTTAAACTTCTTTTTCTAAAACTTTAACAATTTTTTAAAATACGAAACTTGCTCAAATTAATAAATAGGGAGATTGCTTAATCCGGCTTTGTGAATTGCTTAATTTTCATTAAGTACAAAAAATATTTATCCGTATAACTGTTCAAAAAAACAACTGCGTCGGTTAGGGTTCCGGCGAGGTCAAACCTTCCTGGATAGCGTATTTTGTCAACTGAGCAACATTGTCGATATCGAGTTTATCCATAATCCGCAGGCGGTGTGCCTCCACGGTTTTTGGGCTGATATGAAGCATCAAACCTATCTGTTTTGTGGTTTTACCCTCGGCCATTAACTGCAGCACCTGTCTTTCCCTTTTCGATAGCGATGAAAAGACCGAGGAGGTTTCCTCCTGCGAGGTTTTAATATAACCATCCACAACGATGTCGGTAATTTCTGGCGTAATATAGCTTTTGCCCAGAACAACCGTTCGGATCGCTTCGGCCAGTTCATCGAATTCGCAGTCTTTGAGCAGATAACCTGAGGCACCGGCCTTGAACATCTCGCTGACAAATTTCTTGGCCGAATGCATGGAAAGGGCGATGATCTTTGTATTCGCAAAATCCCGCAGAATCTCTCTCGTCGCTTCGATACCGTTAATGTCCGGCATGGAAATATCCATCACCACCACATCCGGCTGAAGTTCCTTGACCAGATCGATGGCGTCGAGACCGTTCTCGGCCTGACCGACCACCTCCATATCTTCTTCAAGCTGTATCGATTTGCTTAATCCTTGTCTTAGTATCGCATGATCGTCTGCAAGTAGTATTTTGATAGCCATGTCATTTCCCCTATTTATTCTGTTTTAAGCGGAACGGTTAATGTTACGTTCGTTCCTTTTTTCTTTTCTGAATGTATACTAAACGAACCGCCGACATTTGTCAAACGCTGTTCGATACTGAATAAGCCGAAGGACTTCTTTTTCCCGTCATTATTATGAAGCCTCGCCGTGTTAAATCCTTTACCGTCATCGGTGACCGTTAATTCCATTAAATTATCGTCATTGCGAACATCAATAATGACGTTTTTGGCCCTGGCGTGTTTTGCGATATTACACAGCAGTTCCTTAACCGCCCGGTAAAGCAGAAGTTCCACCTTTTTTTCAACAGGTTTGATTTGTTCCTCATTAAAATTACAGGAGCAGTGAATGCTGTGCTCTTTTTCAAATTGTTCGGCCAGTTCCTCGATCGCGGCTCCGATACCGAACGTATGCAGCGTCGGTGAACTCAAATCCGAGGTCAACTCCCGGCTTTGACGGACCGATTTCTTGATCTGTTCCAGGACCTTTTTCAGCCGCGGATCGTCCTTGAGCTGCGGTTCTTTCATCAGCGAAAGAAGTTCCCGCTTGGAAAAAGCGAGCATCTGACCAATTGAATCATGCAGCGCGGTGGCGACCTGCTGACGCTGATGCTCCTCGGCCAGTAAAAGCTCCTCCGTCAGTTCCTTCAAGGCGTTTTCCTGAAGCTTTTGAGACGTAATATCATGAAAGGCCAGCAAAATCCGCCGTTTATGCTTTCTGTCTTCATAGATTTTCTTGGCATTGAGCAGCAGATTAATAATTCCTTCTTTTCCAGCATATTCCACTTCGTAATTATTGATGGTTTTATTTTCCGGTAAGACACCTTCAAGCAGCTTTATAAATTCCGGAGAACGCCAATGGCCTTCGGCCAGTTCATAGACATACTTGCCGATAACGGCATCCGGTTTCAGTTTGAAAATTTCATAAAACGTTTTGTTTGCGGAGATGACTTTCAGGTCAGCATTGAGAACCAGGATCGCCTCTTCGATGGTCTCGATGATGCTCTCGGCATAGACGCGAGCATCTTCGGTTTCTTTCTGAGCCTGTACGCGGTCAGTGATGTCGCGGTCGATTTCAAGAATTGTCGAGGGTTCGTTATTTTCGTTTTTCTGGATCGCCCATCGGCTTTCAACGATGACTTTTCTGCCGTCTTTGGTTATATGTCTTAGCTCTCCTTCCCAGTGCCCCTGGGTGGAGACAGCGGAGATGATTTTTAAAAGCGGCTCGGAGAAAGTCGTTTGCAGCAATTCATGAGTCAGTTGCCCGATAGCTTCCTTGCCGGTCCAGCCGTAGGCGCGTTCGGCTCCTTTGTTCCAGAAAATAATTTTACCGTCCAGGTCGTGTACGATGATTGTATCGTGAGCCAGATCAAGCAGTTCCGCCTGAGACTTCAAACGTAATGACTGTTCTTTCAACTGCTGTTCTTTTCTTCGGCTCTCCGTGATATCCTGAATCGTACCGATCATCTGGATCGGTTCGCCGGAGACATTTCGAATGACTTCCGCCCGCTGCTGAACGACACACTCACTGCCGTCCGATCGTACTATCCGGTGTTCCACCGAATAAGTTCCCGAGCCTTGCACTGTTTTTTCAAACGCCTGATGAACAAGTTCGACATCGTCGGGATGAACGCAAGTCAAATACTTCTCATAACTCGGTTCATAGTCTTCGGATTCAAAACCGAACAGCTTGTAAACTTCTTCGGACCACCATACGGTATTGTCTTTCAGGTCCCATTCCCAGTTTCCCAGTCTGGCGATGCGGTGGGCCTGCAGAAGTGAGTTTTTTGTCTTGTTCAGCTCCTCAACGTAATTTTTCAGTTCCTCGGTCCTTTTAAGAACCCGCTGTTCGAGTGTACGGTTGGATTCTTCCAGGGCCTTTTCGATCCGGATTTGTTTGGTGATATCCGATCCGTAGATATTGACGTAGTCACCTTCGGGAACCGGAGCGATCGCCAGTAAAAATATCTGTTCATTGCATTGTATATCTTCGATCAGCAAGTTCTTGTATTTCAAAGCGGCCTGTATTTTATACCGCCATTTTTCCGGAGCTTGTTCGCCGGTTTTCGTGTTCCATTGATCACGTAATATCTTCCCGGCCTGGTTGCTGTACAGAATCGTTCCGTCTTTATCCAAACGCAGAACCGGAAAAGGATTTTCACCGGGAAATTTCGCCAGGTTCGTTATTGTTTTTTCGATGTCCTTGCGTTCGGTGATATCCATCATAATACCGGTCGAGCGAACGGGTTTTCTCTGTCCGTTGTGGTTTGCGTATTCGACTTGTCCCTTAATCAAAACCCACCGGACCGTTCCGTCGGGACGGATGATTCTGTGTTCGTGCTGGATTTTGCCGTTTCCCTTTGGGTCATAGGCTCTTTCGAACATTTCTTTAACAGTTTGCCTGTCGTCCGGGTGTACAAAATCCGGCACCTGACCCGGCGGGGGAGTTGGCGTGTCGATCGGCAGACCCAGGATCTGCCTCATTTCATTCGACCAAAAAAGTTTTCCTTTGACAAGATCGGCATCGTAGGTCCCGAACCGCGCCGCTTGGGCCGCCAGACGGAGCCGCTGTTCGCTTTCGCGAACCGCCTGTTCGGTTTCTCTTTGTTTTGTGATATCCTGTGTAATCCCAAAGCCGCCGATCAATTCACCTTCGTCGTCGAATTCGAGATAGGCCTTTTCGCGGACCCATTTGATCTGTCCGTCAACGACGATCCGGTGCTCGAGATCGTATGGCTCGCCCGTCAGCGCGGCTTTCCATCTGGTATCGACATAGTCGCGGTCATCCGGATGAACCCGCGAAAAAAACGTCTCATATGTCATTTCCTGACCCTTGGGAACACCGAAAATACGGTGATTTTCCTGTGACCAGGTCAGTTTGTTTTTCCGCACGTCCAGCCGCCAGCTTCCGATACTGCCGACCTGCTGGGCGCGTGCCAGGTCCTCACGGCTTTGACGCAACGCCCGCTCGGCTTCTTTGCGATCGGTGATATCCCACGAATATTCGATGATCTTTGAAACATTGCCGTCTTCGTCGAATATCGGATGGGCGCGTAGTTCCACAATTCTCCTGATACCATCCCTGTCATAATGGATATGCTCGACTTCGGCGGGCTGTTTCGTTTTCTTGATGATTTCGATCGGGCAGGGATGCTCGTCGCTGTGGCAGGGTTGGTTTTTTCTGTGGGTCAGGGCATAGCAGGTCGTATCTTCTTTTAGTTCCGCTGCTTCAACGGCGGCTCGGTTGGCCAGCTTGACGGTATAATCCTCGGCGTCCAGAACATAAAACGGATGCGACAGAGAATCAATGATATTCCTCAAAAAAACGGCCTGCGCGTGTACATTCTGCTCGCCTTGTTTGCGCTCGGTGATATCCTGTGAAAGCCCGATCAATTTAAGGGGTTCGCCTTTTTCGTCATATTCGATCTTTCCCCGTTCATAGAGCCACAGGGTCTTGCCGTCCTCGCGCACGATACGAAACTCATTTTCATACTGACCGTCCTTTGTTTTCATCGCGGCATCGACTTTGTCTTTGAACATCTGCCGGTCTTCCGGATGAATCATCTTTAGCATATGCTCGAAGGTTTCCGGCGATTTAGCGTCGGTTGGCTTAAGCGAGGGCTCAAAGGACATTAATCTACGGACCTCATTTTTCTGGATATCCCACTCGAAGGAGATTAGATACGCCGCCTCCAGTGCAAGCCGCAGCCGCTGTTCACTCTCCCGCAGTGCCTGCTCAGTTTGTTTTTGTTCGGTGACATCGAAATTGACGCCTGTGATCCGAATGGCTTTGCCGCTTGGGTCAAGGTGAACCCTGCCTCTGCCGACAAGCCAGCGGATTTGGTTGTCGAAGCGGATAATCCTGAACTCGTCTTTGAACTCGCCGCCTTGCTTGAGAGTGTTGCGGACGTTTTTATCGACACGGTCACGGTCCTCGGGGTGTATCCGTTCGAAAAAGGTATTGGCGGTGATGCCTTTGTCGTTCGGTGGCAAATTCAGCATGTCATAGAGGATATGGTTCCATGTAACCTTGTTCGTCCGCAGATCCCAGTCCCAGGTGCCGACGCGGCCGCTTTGGATCAGAAGCTGGAGCTGCCGGCGGCTGTCGTAGAGCAGCTTCTCGGCGTTTCGCCGAGCCGTGACATCGACCATCGCGATCCGGCAGCGGGTAACGGTATCCTCGGCATCGGTTATCGGCTCCATCAGCAATTCGGCGTAAAATTCACGATCTCTGGTCTGTAATTTTACCTCGAGGCGTTTTTTGGCCGATTTATCAAAAACCATCCGGCGGTTCAGGTAAAAACTGTCTTTGTCTTCACGCGCGATATAGAGATCGAGCGGTTTGTTCATCAGAAGATTCCTCTCGATGCCGATCATCGCTGCGCCGGTCAGATTCACCTGCTCGATAACGCCGTTCTTCTCGATCACAAAATAGCCCACCGGCGCGAAGTCGAACAACTCGGTATATTGCTGACGGGCCTGTTCGATCTCAGCCTGCGCCATCCTGCGTTGTTCGTTCTGTGTCTCAAGCTCGGCCTGGTGGATGCGCAGATTCTCCTCGGTTTTTATCATATCGGTAATATTGTGAGCGATGACAAACGCCCCCTGTACCTTGTTGTGAATAACCAGCGGACCTCCGATTAAATTAAGAAGAATGCAATGGCCGTTTTTGGCGATCATGGCGATCCGTATCTTGCTGGATTTACCCTTCAGGACGTCTTTGAAACCTTTTTTTGCCTCATCAAGGTTTGCCGGGTCGCAGAGGTCCTGCCATTTCTTTTTCAACAGCTCTTTTTCGCTGTAGCCTGACATTTCACAGGCCGCCGGGTTGACCTCGGTAAAATTTCCCTGCAGATCGACACAAAATACCGCCGACGGATTTTTTTCCACGAAACCTCGGTACCGTTGCTCGCTTTCGCGAAGGGCCTGCTCGGCTTCTCGTAAACGAAGCACCATGATATTTTTTTTGGATACAATGGCGTCGGCCTGGCCGTCTTCGATCGTCTCGATCATTTGGATCGCGTCGGCCAGCTTTGTCTCAAGCTGATTGTATGTCGGTTTTTTCTCTTTCATTTCACCCCCAGGGCAAAAAGCACTTTTTTCCGGTCTTCGAGGTTGCCGAAAATCTTGACTTTTTTCGGCCTATCGACAACCAGTGCCGGCGTCACGAGGATATTTTCGGCGATCGCGGTGTCGTGGTCCTCGAATACGTCGATGATATCGATTTCATGCCCGTTTTTCAGATATTTACTGCATATCTCTTTAATGTTTTTTCTCGCGATAAGCGAATTTTGTTCGCTTCCCGCCACGAAAAGGCGCATGACATATTTTGCCGTTCCGCCGCTGCCTTGTTCGGACGGTTGTTTTGGCCGCTGCCGGGAGGGGTGTTCCGGTTTTTTTTGTTTAGTCACCATTGGGTTCCGCTTTCTTTGTATCGACGAGTGTGACGCGTACGCCGCAGTCGGTTATCTTATATATGTAATGCCGGTTGGAATGATGGGCGCCGCGGGATTTGATAATCACCAGGTTCCGCCGCAGTTCGTTATCGACTTCGATGAAGCTTAACTTGATCAGAGAATCGACAATGGACGACAGCCCCACGCCGCTGATCGCTGCTTGCGTGCCGGTTTTTTCGAATTGGTTGGTCATCAGGCAGGTGATGTTCCGCTGTTTGCAGGTATCCGTCAGGCGGACAAGGAAATCGAAGGCCGCCTCTCTCGTACCCATGCGCCGGCACGCCGAAATCGAATCCAGGACGATATGATGCGGCTTGAGTTCGTCCAGCAGCCGGTAGATTTTATACAGGTGCTCCTCGACCACCAGCGCTTCGGGCATCAGGGTATGAAATACAAGGCCAGCCTTATTCACCGCCTCGCGAAGATCGATACCCGGGCAGAGCATCGTCGAGATGATGGCTTGCTCAGATTCCTCAAAGCTGATATACAGTACCTTATCGCCGTTGTCACAGGCATTTTTAGCAAAGGTCGCCGCCAGGGTGGTTTTGCCGCTGCCGGTCGGGCCGGAAATCAGGATACTCGAGCCTTTGAAATAACCGCCGTCCAGAGCCTCGTCAAGATCATCGTTGCCGCTGGAGACCTTTTCGACGGGCGGGACGTGCTGAAGCTGCGTCGCGGTGATCGGCATAATGACGCTGCCGCCGGTTGTAATCAGGTAAGGGTATTCGTTGGAAAAGAAGGCCGAACCGCGGTATTTCATGACCCGCAGCCGGCGTGTGGCGATCTGGTTGACCACCCGAAGATCCAGCAGAATCACGCAGTCGGCCATATAGTCGAGAAACTCGTAGCGATAGACGTTTTCGGATTCGTCTGTCACCTTGGCGGTAAGGATGGTGGTGAAATTCTGTTTGATAAGCCAGTCATGCAGACGGTACATTTCGTTTCGCTCCTTGACCGGATCCTCGAAGATCCGTATCAGTACGTCGAGTGCATCGATCATAACGATCTCGGCGTTTATCTGTTCGGCCTTGCCTTTGATGACCGCCAGCAGCGAGTCGATGGTAAACTCGCCGCTCAGTACCGCGCTGCGGTCGATCTTCGCTCCCCAGAGAAAGAATTTTCCCTTCTTTTCAAGTGCCCCGATATCCCAGCCCATCGCCATCGCGTTTTGCCGAATGATTTGTGCGTTTTCTTCAAAGGTAACAAAGACCGCGGCTCGGCCGTTCGCCGCAGCGTTATACAAGAACTCAAGACCCAGCACCGTTTTGCCCGTACCGGCCGATCCCTTGATCAGGGTGACACGCCTTTCGGGCAGACCGCCGTACAGCACCTCGTCAAGCCCGGCGATACCCGTCGCGGCCTTAGGAATCTCGACTATTGTCCCGTTTTTCATGTCCCTTTTTTGACTAATTTGCTTTTCTGCCATGTTGATCTCCTGCCCGGTTACGTGAGAATGTCAGGTAAGTATTCGGCTTTTGCATTTTTCAAATGTGCCTTTGACACTTGCTTGCAGCTTTTCATCAGGTTGTTTGGATCGGTTCCCAAAGCTACCGTATTATACCACTAAGTTGAGATAACACAAGGAATAAAGTTAATTTTTATATAAGGCGTTTACTTAATGAAATTGAGGGATTTCTTTATTTTAATCGCTGGTTTTTAACTCAGAATGAAAGATGTTCGTATGACGTACAGTTTTTATAAGTTGGTTAATTGAATATATTCGAATAAGGAGATTTGTTATGAATGCAAAGACGTTTCATTCCGTAAAACAAAAGACCGTATCTATCGTGTTAATGGGGATGCTGTTATTACTGCCGATATCGATATCGGCTTCGCAACAGGGCAGTATAGAAACGCTCGAAAAGACGGGCAAAACATTTGCCGCCATCGCCGAGGATGCATCAAAGGCGGTCGTCGGAATACGGGCCGAACGAACGGTCAAAATGCAGCAGTACTGGACGATTCCCGACTGGCCGTTCGGAGAATTTTTTGACGATGATATGTTCGAAAGATTCTTCAGGCGGCAAAATCAACAGGGCCGGAATCCCCCAAGAAAATACCGCAGACAGGCACAGGGATCGGGTTTTATTATTTCGAAAGACGGCTATATTCTGACGAATAATCATTTAGTGGGCGAGGCGGAAAAAGTTACCGTCAAACTTTCCGATGATAAACAGTATGACGGTGAAATTATCGGCACCGACCCGGCCTCCGATATCGCGGTCATAAAAATCGATACCGATGATCTTAATTATCTTAAAATCGCTGATTCTGACACGATTGAAGTCGGCGAGTGGGTTCTGGCGGTCGGAAATCCGTTCGGCTTAAGCCATAGTGTGACCGCCGGCATTATCAGTGCTAAAGGAAGAAGCGGTGTCGGTGTCGCAGCCTATGAAGATTTTATTCAGACCGATGCGGCGATCAACCCGGGAAATTCCGGTGGTCCGTTGTTGAACCTTCGAGGTGAAGTCATTGGCATTAATACCGCCATTATCAGCCAGACCGGCGGCAACCTCGGGATCGGGCTGGCGATTCCGTCCAACATGGCGAAGTATATTTACGACCAGATACTCGAAGGCGGTAAAGTGGTTCGTGGATATCTTGGTGTAACAATCCAGGATTTGACTCCCGAACTGGCCGAGTCTTTCGATCTGGAAGAGCGAAAAGGAGTTCTTATTTCTGACGTAATGGAAGGATCGGCCGCACGAAAAAGCGGTATTCAAAGAGGAGACATTATTGTCGAAATGAACGATGAATCGATACAGACCGCCGATGAATTGCGTAACAAGGTTGCGATGCTTAAGCCGGGTACCGAAGCGGATATCGTCGTGCTGCGTAACGGCAGAAAGAGAACTTTGCAGGTGGAACTTGGCAGACGGCCGACGGAAGAAGAATTGGCAACACAAACCGAAGAAAAAGCCGATACGGAAAAACGGCTTGGCATCGAGGTGCAGAATCTGACCGAAGAACTGGCTCGTCGGTTCGGATACGAAAAGATGCAGGGCGTAATCATCAGTGGTGTCAGACCCGGATCGCTGGCGGCCGCGGCCGGCTTGAAGACCGGGATGCTGATACAGGAAGTCGATCGTAAGAAAGTTAATAATGTCAAAGAGTTTGTCAGGGAAATCAAGAAAGCGAAAAAAGGCGACTCTGTATTATTGTTAGTTAATACCGGCACCTTCAATCGTTTTGTGGTATTAAAATTCGATGAAGATTAATGTCGGGGGTCTTATTAGATGAATTAAGATTAAGTTATTTTGAAAGGAAGAATAAATGTATTGGGGTGAATTTATCTTTGCTTTAATTATGGCGGTTATTTTTACGTTGATATTTGCTGTGGGCCTGCGCAGACCGGGTCCCTGGGCAGCGTGGTGGGCGTTCTTTCTTGTAATCTTTTTTGCCGCTTGGGCGGGAAGTTTGTGGATAACGCCGGCCGGACCTGTTTTTGTAGGTATTTATTGGCTGCCCATCATATTAGTCGCATTTCTCGTTGCGGTGTTGTTGGCCGCGATATCTCCCGAACCGCCGCCTCAGCAACCTAAGGTCGAAACGATCTCGGAGGTCGAAAGAAAAGAGACTAATGCCAAAAAAGCTTTTGACGTTTTCTTTTGGGTTCTGCTGATAAGCCTCATTGTAGTGGTAATCCTTGGTTATTTTGCGCCAACCGAGGAGGTCATCGTAACATCGGTTTAAATAATCCCGCCGATGTTCCTAAAAGGAACGGTTGGCTTGAGTGAATAAGAATGAGTAGATCAAAGGTCCGTGATAGGGGGATGAACCCAATTGGTGTCACGGACTTTTATTTATATTTCAGTTTGTTAATAACATCGATAACACCTTCTGTATAGTTTGCCGAATCCGAAGCGCCGCGATAGGCCGCCCAGTTAGATACCTTGCCCGAAAGGGTAACAACGCCTTTTTCAACTTTAACATTTACCGTGTCGATATCGATCCATTTGTTGCGGTCCATCGCCTGGGTAATATTGTCGGCAATTTCTTTGTCCTCGACTTTCATCGTGGGGACAACCGAGAGTTTATTGACCACTTTTTTGATATGTGAAATATCTGAAATTAGATTCTCTGCAATTAATTTTTTCCAATACGCGTTTACAGATCCTTCAAGGGTAGCGGTGCCGTGTTCGACCGATACGTTGATCGTCGAGACATCGATGGAAGGATTGTTATTTAAGGCATTTTCTGCATGGGTTTTAATTATTTCATCGGTGGGCGGTTTTACGCCGTCAGGATTTCGCAGCGTTAATTGGTTATCAACAAATGTTACTCCGGATATTGCCCATGCATCCTCCTCGGCAGCCTGGCACATCCTGTGCGTCGGGACCGTGCCTGATAATTTCACGTTCCCGTCCACAACATCGATTTTTATATCGGAGGTATCGATACGATTGTCCCAATAAAGCTGATCGCCTACTTTTCTTGTAATGCTTTCCTTAACGTCTGTCATTTGGCTCTCCTTGTTAAATGTTTGATAAAACCATAAAATGTTACTCAGTCATGATGCAGTCTGGACGCTTCTTCTACTTTATCGTCTGATGCAGTTGCTTTTTCATTTATATCTATCGTAATCGTTTTTTCTTTTAGATTGATGTTCTTTACGGATGTTGTTGGTACAGTCAGTTGTTTTTTACTTTCATTTTCAGTATCGATGATTAAATGAGTAAACGACCATTGGATATTATCCGCTGTCAGATCTCTTAATGATCCAACTGTTTCATTCGAGGTCAGTACGTGATAACCAAGCAGTTTTTTCGTACTTAGATAATGTAAGTCCTTAGATATATTTTTTTTCATTGGATGAGTATGTTTATTCGTTTTCATTTTATTCGAGATTTCTATATCCAGTTTGTTGCTCGGTTTTTGTTTTATCTGTTGATTGGTCAAGGACGTAAAGATCACGGAATTTGTTGAGTCCATTCCTTCTATATCGTTCGGCGAGACAAGAAATCTGGAATGCATGCGGAGCCAATGGTTTAGATCGATGATGAAATGGTGGATCTTCCAGTCACTTTCGTCGAAATAGATGTCGCTTACTTTACTGGAGCCGCCTTTGATATTTTGCGCGGTACATTTGATTAATGTGCTTGCTTCGATAAGCATTATTATTATCCATCGTTCATTTGTTTTTGCAGTTCTGCATCTGTTTTTTGTTGACTCTATAAATAAATTTGTCCTGTCGCAATGAGGAAATAGCCGGTCCCGATTAAGGATATTACTCATTTAAAGTGCTCAAGACAGACGATAAGATGCAATTATTTGAATGATTATTTATGAGAAATAAACATTAACAATTTTTATACAAGGTGATTTTATGAAGGCCGTCATTTTAATTGAAGAAGGTGTGGAAGATTTGGAATTTTTTTATCCTTATTTCAGGTTTCTGGAAAACGGGATTGAGATTGATGTCGCAGGCCCTCATTCGCACGTTGTAAAAGGCAAACACGGCTATGAAGTCAAATCCAATATTCCGCTGGCCGGCGCAAAACCGAATGATTACGATGCCGTTATTTTACCGGGCGGACGAGCGCCTGAAAAATTGAGAAATCATCCCACCGTGATTGAACTGATTAAAGGAATGTTTGCTGAAGATAAAATCATCGCTTCGATATGTCACGGAGCTCAGATACTGGTTTCAGCGGAGGTGCTGAGGGGAAAAAAAGCAACATGTGTTAAAAAAATCAAAGATGACATAATCGCCGCTGGAGCTGATTACGAAGATAAAGAAGTTGTGGTTGATGATAATCTGATCACAAGCCGGGGGCCTGATGATCTGCCTGCATTTTGCAGGGAAATATTCAAAGCGGTAAAGGCTTAATATGATTGCATATCCACGGAGATTACTCTCTGAGATGACAAAGGCTTATAAACGAGTATTTATACTTCTGGCTGTGGTTACAATGGTTGTCATATTTCTGTTGACCACAGATTTTGAAGAACACTTTTCGCTACAAAGTATTCAGAGTAATGCGCTGACATTAAAGGACTATGCGTTCGATCATTATCTGTGGGGAGTGCTTGTTTTTATCGGCGTGTTCGCTTTTGTCAACCTTTGGTTTCCGGCGGCGGCGGTGCTGACATTATTGGCCGGCTTTTTGTACGGAACATTATTGGGGGCTTTGTATGTCGATATCGCGACCACACTGGGAGCGACGGTGTCTTTTATTATAAGCAGGAATTTTGCCGGTAACTGGATCCAGGAAAAATGGCATCGGCAGTTAGTGGGATTTAACAGGGAGTTTTCCAGAAGAGGACCTATGTACTTGGTTTTGATTCGCATGATT
>CAZNET010000023.1:0-618 GCA_964571885.1 uncultured Pirellulales bacterium | reverse complement strand
AATCTGTTCGCCGGACTGACCCGGATACACTTGGGAAAGTTCGTCTGGACAACCGCACTGGGTTCGTTGCCCGGCATATTGGTTTTCAGTTTCGCCGGACGCCAGCTTTTAAAAATCACCTCGGTGGATCAGGTGTTTACACCGAAAGTTCTTGTCGCGTTTGCTTTGATGGTACTGTTCGTCGGAACAGTTGTGTTTATAAGGATAATGTTGAAAAGATAACAAAAGGAGGTTACAGAAATATGTCAGTGAAAAAGGTTATTAAAATAAATTCAAAGTCAGAAAAAGGATTCGAAGAGGCACTTCGCGGGGGACTCGAAAGAACCTCGAAGACCGTCCAAAATATTTCTTGCGCGCATGTTAATCGTCAATATGTCACTTATGAAGACGGTAAAATAAAGGAATATTACGTGGATATGGAAGTTACGTTTGACGTTAAAGATTAAGTAACACAGGAGTTTGTTGTATGTGGTTGAAATGGCTTCCCTTGAAATATATTGTCAGACGAGTGGCACGGTCTCATGGTTTTCTGGATCCGATAGCCGTATTGTCGCATGTTCGGCGGTTTTCCCAGCCTTCCGAAGTCAGCGAGCCGATTGAATTACTGCGTGCCGGAGT
>CAZNET010000022.1:0-14010 GCA_964571885.1 uncultured Pirellulales bacterium | reverse complement strand
AACGCGCGAACAGGGCAGGCGACTTGGCGTTGAGATCGCATGGGAAATGATCGATCATCTTAGGGGCTGTGTAGCCGGTTTTGCGGTTAGTGCACCGTTCGGCAATGTGAAGATCGCCTTAGCCTCGCTCGGTAAAATTGACATTGATGCAATATAGTTTATGTACCTTAATATCAATCCAGACATCGGCCTGAAAACCAGGGACTGGCCCGAGACAAAGCAGGCACTGAAAAACATGACCACCGCAGCGAAAAAGTGAAAAAGCAATTGTAACAATATTTTAATTCATTTGACAATTCATAAACAAACAAATAAAATTTCTACAAGATTGTTTTTGAGGGAAACTGAAAATGAAGACGAAACAGGGTGTCCTTGCCGGCATAATAACAGCTCTTTTGGTTTTATTCATTTCACTTGGATTAGCGGCAATTGTAAAATCGTATTTGACTGAGTATGCAGGCAAAAGGATTGTTCTGGCTGTATCTATCGTTTTTTTTTGGTGCGGTTGTTTCGATCATATCTTATCTGGTGATATCGAAATTATGCCGAACCAGTAAAAGTCTATATGTTGTTTTGTCGGTTCTTATTTTGCTGCTGCTGATTCCTTTAATATCAATGTTTTTACCCGGCAAAATAACACACAGCCGATTCGGCCTGACGGTAGTTGGTTTTATTCCCGTTCCTGTTCTGGATGTAACCGTATCCGAACATGGGGTTTTGTGGTTTCGTGATAAGTCACATTTCATATCGGTAGAAGAGATCGAGCCCTTGTTATCCCCTGATGTTGAAATCATAATCCTGGGGATCGGTTGGCAAAAAGCGGTTGAAGTCGATGAGAAAATCAGAGAAATAAAGAATGCCGAAGTAATTATCGAACCTACTCCCGAGGCCTACAGGATATTCAATGAAAGCAAATCGGAAGGCAAGAAAGTCATTCTTATAGCTCATTCAACCTGTTAGTAAATTCTCAGGATTCCTGGATATCGTCAATTTGTTCAATAAACATGTCATTTTGTATGGTCTGATGGCGAGACCTTGAACTTTAGCTGTAATGTATTAAGATAGCTATGTCATATGGCAACCGTTTTGCGGCATTTTTGTAGACTTCGAATAAGGAACTGTTTATGAAGAACAAGATGTTAAGTCGTCGGGGTTTTCTGGCGGGGGCGACGGCTTTGGCGGGATTTGAGATTGTTCCGCGTTTTGTTTTAGGGGGTAAAAATCATACGCCGCCTTGCGAAAAAGTGAATATCGCGGCGATCGGTTCCGGCGGCAGGGGCAAGCAGAACATAGAGAACCTAAGTACCCTCGGTCATAATATCGTCGCGTTATGTGATGTCGATGACAGGATGGTAACAGAGATATACAACAAATTTCCGAAGGCGAATAAATACAAAGATTTTCGCAAGATGCTCGAGAAGCAAGACAGATCGATCGACGCGGTTGTGATATCGACGCCGAATCATACCCACGCGGTGGCCGCGATGCATACGATTAAGATGGGCAAGCATGTCTATCTTGAAAAGCCGCTGTGCAATACGATCTGGGAAACGAGAGTGATCACAGAAGCCGCCCGAAAGGCCGGCGTGGCAACGCAGATGGGTAATCAGGGCCGATCGTATCTAAGCACCGCGATGTATCATCAATGGATCAACGACGGGGCGATCGGCGATGTCACGGAGGTTCACGCGTGGAGCAACAGGCCGGGCGGACCGATCCCGTTTCCCGCAGAAGTCGGTTTGCCTAAAGGCGATCATCCGGTCCCCAAAGAGCTTGACTGGGATCTGTGGCTGGGACCTGCGCCGTATCGAAAATATCATCCCGATTATGTTCCGTTTAACTGGCGGTCGTGGTTTGATTTCGGCGCGGGAGCGTTGGGTGATATGGCCTGTCATATTATCGACCCGGCATTCTGGGCACTGGATTTGGGCCATCCTGAAACTGTCGAGGCAGTCTCGACATTGGTTACAAACCAGGGATATCCCCGGTCGGCCATGGTGACTTATCACTTTCCTTCCTGCGGTGACCGGCCTGCGGTGAAACTGACCTGGTATGACGGCGGATTGAGGCCGAGACGGCCGGTGGAACTTGACCCGAGGCGCGATCTCGGCAGTAACGGCTCGCTAACCATTGGCACGAAGGGCAAGATCCTCTGTGGTTTTCCCGGAGCAGAGGGACTGCGAATTATCCCTGAAGAGAAGATGCAGGCTTATGAACGGCCGACCAAAACCCCATGGCGTTCACAGGGACATTACGCCAACTGGATCGAAGCCTGCAGGGGCGGGGCAAAGGCAAACTCGCATTTCGATTACGGCGGTCCGCTTTCCGAAATCGTCCTACTCGGCAGTCTGGCGATCAGGCTCGGCAGAAAAATCCATTGGGATCCGGAAAATATGAAGGTAACCAATGTTCCCGAAGCCGAACAGGTCATCAAACCGACCTATCGTGACGGATGGTCGCTTTGACAAATTTTTACATATTCATAAAAAAAGGGTTATTATAGAAAAAGGAAAACTTACTATGCGAAATCATTTCGGATCATTTTCAAAACTGTTTTTACTCATTTTCATCTGCTTATTAACAGTAAATTCAGTTTCTAAACAAACAAGTGCGACCTATCTCGATCCTGATGCACCGGTTGAGGCACGTGTCGAAGATCTGATGTCACGGCTGACCCTCAAGCAGAAGATGGGGCTGCGTGATCCGAACGCTGCGGTTAAAAATTTCAGGCTTCGGCTCGGTTGGAGTGAAACGGTACACGGGCTTGGCCGTCACGGCATGGCCACGGTTTTCCCGCAGGCTATCGGCCTCGGTGCCACATTCGACCAGGATCTTCTCGAGCGGATTGGTGATGCGATTTCAGATGAGGTGCGGGCAAAATATCATATGGGCGATAAGCCCGGCCACCGGCGGCAAGCCGGATTGTTCTGTGCTGCGCCGGTTGTCAATATCGTTCGTGATCCGAGATGGGGACGCGCGCAGGAGTGCTATGGTGAGGACCCTATGCACTCGGGTCTTATGGGGCATGCTTATACCAGGGGCATGCTGGGCGATGACCCGGATCATTCCAAGGTGGTTATCTGTGTAAAACACTTCGCCGCCCACAGCGGCCCGGAAAGGATCCGTCACAGTTTTAACGCGAAGGTAAGTCTCAAGGACCTCCACGAAACCTATCTTCCGGCCTTTAAAATGGTCATCGATGCGGGCGCCGAAAGTGTGATGAGCGCTTATAACCGTCTTAATGGTGTTCCCTGTGTCGCCAATCCTTACTTACTTAAGACTATTCTACGTGAAAGGTGGGGTTTCAACGGGTATGTCACACCTGATTCCGGTTCGATCGAGGATTTGTGGGAAAATCATAAGGTTGCAAAGGGACCGGCTGAGGGAATTGCTATGGCGGTTCGCGGTGGAAATGACAGGGTAAGGGGTATGGAAGTGGCTTACAAGGCAGGACTGATCAGTGAGGAAGATATCGACAGGACATGCGCTGACCAGTTGCGGCCGCAGTTTAAGTTGGGGATTTTCGATCCGCCGGGGTCGGTGCCTCATTCCAAAATACCGTTGTCGGTTGTCGGATGTGAAAAACACGTTCGCCTGGCCCATGAGGCCGCTGTGAAATCGGTTGTGCTCCTGAAGAACAACGGCGTGCTGCCGCTAAATCCAAAAACGCATTCCATTTTTGTGACCGGTCCTATGGGGATCGATCAGATGGCGCTTTTGGGCAACTACAACGGCATCAATGGAAACCTCGTTTCCATCGCTGAGGGAATCGTCACCCGCGCCGGTCCAACAAAGAGGGTAACTTATGAAATGGGTGTTCCGATGGACAGGCCGCGCGTAGTAGAGATGGATCTGTCCGGCTGGCGTTCGCGTCGGTATGATGTGGTTGTAGCAGTCATGGGCCACAATGCAATGCTCGAAGGCGAGGAGTATGACCCTATCCTTTCGGATAATCTGGGTGACCGTGAAAAAATCGAGCTTCCCGATTGGCAGATCGATTATGTCAAAAATCTCCGCAAGCAAAATGAAAACCGCCCCATCGTGCTGATTATCACCTCGGGTTCTGCGGTGGCGGTGCCCGAGCTTCACGATCTGGTTGATGCAGTCATGTATGCCTGGTATCCCGGCCAGCAAGGCGGTACGGCTATAGCGGAAATTCTGTTTGGCGACAAAAGTCCCTCAGGACGTCTTCCCATGACCGTGCCCGTCTCGACCGGTGACCTGCCTGATTTCAATGATTACTCGCTTAAAGGCCGTACGTACCGATACGTTGAGAAGAAACCGCTGTATCCGTTTGGATTCGGGCTAAGCTTCTCAAAATTTGAGTACACCGATCTTAGTATCACTCCGGAAAAAGTCTCAGCAGGTAAATCGGTGACAGTCAAGGCCGCCGTGAAAAACATCGGTGATCGCCAGGCTGAAGAGGTGGTTCAGCTTTATCTAACTGATCTGGAGACTTCGGTACCCGCACCGCGTTTCGAACTAAAAGATTTCAAGCGTATTTCGCTCAAACCCGGCGAGAAGACCGAGGTGACCTTTACCGTTAAGCCGACTGATATGGAACTGGTAGATAACGACGGCAATCAATCGATCGAGCCGGGCATGTTTCGGGTGTATATCGGCGGTGCATGTCCTGATGATCGCAGTGAAGAACTCGGCGCTGCCAAACCTGTTACCGGCCAGTTCGAAGTTAGTAAAAAGTGACCATTGGAGATGTTCAAATGAATCGAAGAGAATTTCTTAAGCATTCTTCATTAGCGGTTTCAGCCCTTTATGCTGGAAGCATTAAAGCTTTTGGCGGTCAGGAAACGGATAGTGGTTTCTATATCGTTCCAGATTATACAGGGCCCACGGAAACGTTTCGGCATTCATGGCGTAATGTCGGTAACTTCGATCAGTTCCGCTGGCTGGTAAGAAGAGATGCCCAGGAACAATTGCAAACGGCCCATGAGGAGCTTGGCATAAAACATCTTCGCGCGGTCGGGATGCTGGATGACAGGATGCGGTTTTATACAATCGACCCGAAAGACTTCCGAAAGAAAGAGAAAGAACCGAGACTGAATTTACAGATCATCAATTATGTAATTGATTCCCTGTTGGATATTGGCATTAATCCGATGTTTACAACCTGTTTTATGCCGTCGGCACTTGCATCCGGCGAGGGAACCGTTTTCACGACCAAAAGCAGGATAAGTCCGCCGAATGATTATGACAAGTGGGTGGAACTGATCGAAGCTTCTGTCAGGCATATGATCGACAGATACGGCCGGCAGAGAGTCAGAAACTGGTACTTTGAGGTCTGGAACGAATCGAATTTACGCAATGGTTTTTTCGAAGGAGACCGGCAGGATTTCTTCAAGCTCTGGAAGCATACCTACCAGGCGATCAAGCGCGTTGATGATGAACTGAAGATAGGGGGTCCTTCAACTGCGCGGGGTGAATGGCTGGCAGAGATGATCGAATTCGGCAGAAAAAATTCCTGTGAGCCCGATTATATCATTACGCATATCTATAATAATGATAATGCCGATAATCCGGCATCACCTTTTGAAGGTTCTAAGGAAGAAGTGAAAAAAAACGATAGTTATGCGAGCGGTGTCATTCAGGGCGGACGAAAGTTGCTGGATGAGCTCGACTATAAGGGTGACATTCACTGGAACGAATGGGGCAGAAGCTATCTGCCTTACGAGACCTATCCGGATAATAAAGATGTGTCACCCCGTCAGACGCCTAAAGAGGCGGCGTTTATCGTTAAAACAATGGCTGAGGTTTCTCAAGAAGCCGATGAATTCGCCTACTGGTGCCTTTCGGACATTTATGACCAGGTGGGCTACGGCAGGGAGGCGTTTTTTGGGCATTACGGACTGATGAGTCTTCAGGGTTTGAGAAAGCCCGGCTACTTAGGGTTTCAGTTATTGAACAGGACCGGGACACAAAGGCTTAAGGTCGCCGGTAATAATCTTACGATCAAAGATAACGTTCTTGTAACAAAATCAAAAGATAAATATTGCGTCCTGGTTTATTCTTACGGGAACGATAATTTTTATCCGCAAATAACAAAAAACGTAACATTACAACTGCCGAAACAGTACCGAAGCGACAAGATTGACCTTTACCGGATCGGCATGATGGATAATAATATTGTGACTGAATGGAGAAGCATGGACAGTCCTGTTTATTTATCAAGAACGCAGCTTGAGGTTCTCAAAGAGAAAAATACACTTTCAAGCTCAAACAGTGGGATGAAAATCAATAAAAACAACGGCACGATATCTTTCGAGATTGAATCTCCCGGAGTCGCTCTGATCGAAATACCGTTCAAATAAAAAAGAGGTAACAGAATACACGCTTGACTTTATATGAGATGCTTGTATATCGAATGCCTGAAAAAATAATATTTGAAAAATGTTCACTATGGCACAGACAATAAAGAAAGTAGCTGTCGTTACGAAATTAAAAAAAAATTCACTTTCCAAATGTATAAAGACGTGTATAGATGTATTTAACAGGTAGTTATTTTTAAATTTCTCATGTTATTTCAGGAAGACAGTAAAAGGATAATTTATGAAAAACAATCAAAGACTCAAATTATTAGCTCTATATCTTTGCATCTTTATTGGTTGTTTTGGCTGTTATTCCGAAAGCAAATCAATCCGTTTGATTTACGGCAAAAGTCAGCAGTTCAGATATCGCCACAATGACATCAACATTCTCGGTAACTTTGCAGGAACAGCCAAAGAGGCGATTTATCAACTCAATGACGGCGAGACCGCTGCCTTTTACGTAAAAGGGTCCGATCGAAAGAAAGATAAGATTTCCAGAAACCGATTATTTCGTGATGGTGATTTTAACATTGAAATCCCGGCTACTTAGGGTTTCAGTTATTGAACAGGACCGGGACACAAAGGCTTAAGGTCGCCGGTAATAATCTTACGATCAAAGATAACGTTCTTGTAACAAAATCAAAAGATAAATATTGCGTCCTGGTTTATTCTTACGGGAACGATAATTTTTATCCGCAAATAACAAAAAACGTAACATTACAACTGCCGAAACAGTACCGAAGCGACAAGATTGACCTTTACCGGATCGGCATGATGGATAATAATATTGTGACTGAATGGAGAAGCATGGACAGTCCTGTTTATTTATCAAGAACGCAGCTTGAGGTTCTCAAAGAGAAAAATACACTTTCAAGCTCAAACAGTGGGATGAAAATCAATAAAAACAACGGCACGATATCTTTCGAGATTGAATCTCCCGGAGTCGCTCTGATCGAAATACCGTTCAAATAAAAAAGAGGTAACAGAATACACGCTTGACTTTATATGAGATGCTTGTATATCGAATGCCTGAAAAAATAATATTTGAAAAATGTTCACTATGGCACAGACAATAAAGAAAGTAGCTGTCGTTACGAAATTAAAAAAAAATTCACTTTCCAAATGTATAAAGACGTGTATAGATGTATTTAACAGGTAGTTATTTTTAAATTTCTCATGTTATTTCAGGAAGACAGTAAAAGGATAATTTATGAAAAACAATCAAAGACTCAAATTATTAGCTCTATATCTTTGCATCTTTATTGGTTGTTTTGGCTGTTATTCCGAAAGCAAATCAATCCGTTTGATTTACGGCAAAAGTCAGCAGTTCAGATATCGCCACAATGACATCAACATTCTCGGTAACTTTGCAGGAACAGCCAAAGAGGCGATTTATCAACTCAATGACGGCGAGACCGCTGCCTTTTACGTAAAAGGGTCCGATCGAAAGAAAGATAAGATTTCCAGAAACCGATTATTTCGTGATGGTGATTTTAACATTGAAATCCCGGTGACTTCAGAACATCTGGACAATGGGGATAACAAAGTGAAGATCACAATAACAGATTCATTGGGCCGAAAACATTATTTTGTAATGACCTTTACCTGGAACTGTCAATCGGTTGAGTTGCCTTTGGATTTGACCGATTTGACACAATATAAAAACGTCCAGGAAATTGGTCAGGTAGTAAATGGCAGATTTGAAATAGAGCCTCATAATAATGTTATAAAGACCGTACATCCAGTGGCGCATGACGCCTTACTCTTACTGGGGTCACCATATGGCAGCCAAGAAGCCACGTACTCAGTCGTTTTCGGTGGTTCAACCGGTACATTCCTTGGGCTTGCCGATTTTTTTGCAGGACATGAAGCAGCGTCGCCTGATATCGGGATCAAACCGGGTTGGTCATCGGCAGGCTTAGCAACGATTCGGCCCGACAAAATGAAATCAGCCCAGGTCTGGTTAGCATGGGGGGATTTACTCGAGGATCAACGGAAATGGGTGGTTAAGACGGAGCCGCCTGAGCCTTTTGAATACAAGCCGGGATGTATATACAGAGTTCGTCAACAGGTATTGTTCCAGGATGGCATCAACAAGGCCAGGTTCAGAATATGGCCGAAAGACCAGCCTGAGCCTGATGGTTGGTTGTGCCAGGAGAGCGATAAAGACATCAGCAACGACAAAATCAAATTCAAGCAGGGATCCTTTGGATTATTCCAGTATTCGGGACGACCCACTCAATGGTTCGATATTAAAGTGGTCAGCCTGGAATAAGATCGGGCAAATAGAAAGCATGCTTCCAGGCACCGTATGTCTTACCTGCAAAAGTTTTTGATTACCAGAATCGCTTTTTATTATATTTTTCCGGGTTTTCGTTTTCCGGTGCCTCTTATGTTTTCGGCCTTATCGCCGAGGTCCTGCCGCATTTTGTCTGCTAATTTGAGCAGGCGTTCGACCACTTCGGGGTGCTGATCGGAGACGTCGTTTTGTTCACCAATGTCCTGTTCAAGGTTGAACAGTGACAGGCCGATTCTTTCCTGTGTATATTTTCCGCCTTTGCCGTCATTGCCGATTTTTTCAGGTGTTCGGTAGCTGTGCGGCAGGTGCAGTTTCCATTTACCGCTGCGGACACCCTCGAGCACCCAGCCGCGGTAGAAATAGATCGCTTCATGCGGTGACTCGGCGCCGGGTTTGCCCATGAGCAATGCCCGAATATCTTTTCCGTCGATCTTGTTTTTAACCGGCTTGGCTCCGGCAAATTCAGCGAATGTCGGCAATAAATCAATTGATACCACGGGCTCGGAACAAACAGATCCTGCCGGTATTTTCCCCGGCCAGCGGCAGATCGCCGGGACGCGCTGGCCGCCGTCGAAACTGGTGCCCTTAGCTTCTCGCAATGGTCCGGCCGAGCCCGCGTGATTGCCGTAAATGATCCACGGGCCGTTGTCGCAGGTAAAGAATACCAGTGTATTGTCGTCGATACCGTTTCGTTTGAGGGCGTCCATCACCTGGCCGACCGACCAGTCGATCTCCATGATGACGTCACCGTACATTCCCTGTTCGGATTTGCCCTTGAATTTGTCGGAGACATACAGGGGGACATGGGGCATCGAGTGGGCGAGATATAAAAAGAACGGCTTATCCTTGTTTTTCTCGATGAAATCAACCGCACGCTCGGTGTATCGGGTCGTCAGATACGTCTGGTCGGGATTCAGTTCAACAGGTTCATCACCGTCGATCAAAGGCAGCGGCGGATAGCTTTTACTGTTTTCCGGCCTCATGTCATTCGAGTAAGGCAGTCCGAAGTATCCGTCGAAGCCGTGATGGGTCGGCAGGAATTTCTTGTGGTGACCGAGATGCCATTTACCCACACAGGCGGTGGCGTAGCCTCTGGATTTCAGGACCTCGGCGATGGTTGTCTCGTTTTTATTTAATCCGATAACCGTATCGCGGCTTGGTTTACCGTTTCGTTCCGGGAATAGCACAAAAGGAATACCCACCCGCTGTGGGTAACAGCCGGTCATCAGGGCCGCCCGCGAAGGCGAACACGAAGATGCCGCCACATAAAAATCGGTAAACCGCACGCCTTCATCCGCCATCTTATCCAGGTTCGGTGTGGTAAAATCCTTTGCGCCGTATTTACCCACATCGGCGTAGCCCTGGTCGTCGGTAAAGATGATAACAAAATTCGGTCTTTTTGAATTCGAGCCCAAAAACGCTTCATTGCATCCGGGCACCGTCAAGGCCGCCGCGGCCAAACCTATCTTTTTCAAAAAACTTCTTCTGCTGATGGTTGATTTCATAAGTTGTTCCTTATATGAAATTTGTTAATATTCATTGATACAGTTATGATAATAAAACGGAAGGTAATCGCAAGGTATATTTTTTATATAGTGTTAAATAGAAATGATGGGTATATTAAACAAATTGACGAAAGTATTTGCAGAGATAAACGTGTGCATAAAAGACGAAAATTGCTACAATAGGAAACCGGTTTTGAATGTTAAATTAAAGGGAATCCTTATGAACGGCAGATATTTTGTAATTCAGTTCGGTATTTTCGTTATTTTCATTTCACAGCTATGTTTCTCCCAATCGGTCGTGATTCGGCGGGATCCTGAAAGTGCGATGGCGTGTTTCGCGGCTGAGGAGATAGCATCAGCTTTATCTTACGTTGATATTCAAAGCAAACAGGTGTCGCTTAATAAGGATATCGCCGAAAAAGTCGATCGAAAGATCGTTCTTCAGGATCAGTACAATAGAGAATTGGCTGACCAGGGTTTCTCGATTTACAGAGAGAATCAAAATACGATCATCATCAAAGGCGGTGACGAACGCGGTGTCATGTACGGCGGGCTGGAAGTTGCAGAGATGCTCCGTCTTGGAAAAGGACTCGATGCTGTTAAGGAAAAAGTGAAAAAACCGTCAATTGAGAAACGCGGGATCAAGTTCAATATTCCGCTCGATGCGCGAACACCAAGTTATGACGATACCGGTGACGCTGCTCAGAATAATTATATCGAGATGTGGAACTATGAATTCTGGCGGGCGTTTCTCGATGACCTGGCACGTTACCGTTATAATACGCTGACGCTGTGGAATCCGCATCCGTTTCCATCCATGATCAAACTCGATGACTATCCCGATGTTGCCCTGGATGATGTTTGTGTCTGCACGGAAAAACTGAAAAATAAAACAGGTTCGTGGGGCGAGCCGCAGTCGGTGACTTCAAAGGTTCTGAACAATCTCAGGGTTGTAAAAAAAATGACCATGGACGAGAAGATCGCCTTCTGGCGAAAGGTAATGAGATATGCAAAGGACCGCGGCATCGATATTTATTTCATTACCTGGAATGTTTACGCCAACAGCGTCGCGTCCGGCGGCAAATACATGTGGCAGGGTCCGCCTCTGTATTACGACCCCAACGATAAGGGTAAATACGGCATCACCAATGACCAGGACAATCCGGAGACGATAAAATATCTGAGGGCCTGCGTGAGTAAATTTATTTTGACCTATCCGGATCTGACAGGCATCGGCGTCACGGCCGGTGAGAACATGAAAAATCGCAAGGACGAGTTTTCACCCGAGAAATGGCTTTGGGAGACCTACGGCAAGGGAATAATGGACGCAAAGAAGGTTCAGCCCGACCGTGAGGTAAAATTCATTCACCGCGTCTGGATGGGCGGGCTGGACGGGATCATGCGGGACTTTGCTTCGAAATATCCGGATAACCTCGATATCAGTTTTAAGTACGCCCGGGCCCGGCTGTACTCGTCGACTCAACCGATCTTTGTAAGAAAACTGCTTCAGCAGATGAAAAAATACGACGGGTTGAAATGCTGGTGGAACCTTCGCAACGACGACATTTTTACTTTCCGCTGGGGCGATCCCGAATACGTCCGCGAGTTTCTTAAAAATTTTCCCGAAGAAATAACAGCCGGTTATCATATGGGTTCGGACGGCTACGTGTGGGGACGAGAATCTATCAGCTTAAATCCCGCATCACCGCGGCAGCTTGAAATACAAAAACACTGGTACAAATTCATGCTGTGGGGCAGACTGGGCTACGATCTGGATATGTCACCGGAATATTTTCAGAAAATGCTCAAATACCGGTTCCCCGAAACCGACGAAACGCTGTTGTGCGAAACCTGGGCGACCGCTTCGAAGATCATCCCGCTGGTCAATCGCTTTTACTGGCGCGACTGGGATTACATGTGGGCGGTGGAGAGCTGCCAGGGCAACCGCATCGGTTTTCAAACGGTGATGAAATTTACCGACAACCCGGCTATGCCGGGATGTGATATTTACAACATATCCGATTATGTCAAAGGAAAACTCAAAGGTGTCAGCCTTTCTAAAAAAACACCCGAACAGGTGGCCGAGGCCCTGAACCGATATGCGGAGATGACTCTTGAGAACGTAGAGAAAATGCGAAAAGAGACCGAACATATGAGCAGGGAACTAAAGGAAACGCTGTTCGACATCCAGGCCATGTCTTATCTGGGTCAATATTATGCGGCCAAAATTTCAGGGGCTCTTGATCTTAAGTTTTATATCGAAACAAAAGATAACAAATATGGTGAATCTTCGATCCGTCATCTTGAGGATGCGTTGACTTACTGGAAAAAATATGCCCAGACTGCGACGAAGCTGTACCATCCGACGATGCTGGCAAGAACCCGGATGCTGGACTGGAACAGGCTGGCCGGGAATGTCCAAAACGATATCGAGATCGTGAAAGATCTGATAGATCCCGATTTCAAATCCCTTTTCAACGGCAAGAGCCTTGACGGCTGGACGGTCAAATGCACGCCGAAGAATAAGGACAAAACATTCTGGACGGTCAGTGGCGGTGCTATTGTCGGTAACTCTGCCGGGGATAAGGACCATGATTACATCTGGCTCGTCACCGAAAACGAGTATGACGATTTTGAATTGAGATTGGAATTCCGTGTTTACCAGAGAGTTCTCGGCAACAGCGGCGTTCAGATCCGAAGCAGGTATGACGACCAGGAACATTGGCTTAACGGCCCGCAGGTCGATATCTGCCCCACTCAACCCTGGCGGACCGGCATGATGTGGGACGAAACCCGCGGCAATCAACGGTGGATCTATCCCGATCTGCCCAGGGGGAAATGGGTCGATGAGTCGATGGCTTCGGAGGACCATATCTTTATGTTCAATTTCCAGGAAAAAAGCTGGAACGATATGAAAATCACAGCGGCTGGGAATCATATTACAGTAAAATTAAACGGCCATACTATCACCGATTATGACGGCGGCGGTGTGCTGGATGACAATCTGCACCGCAAAAGAAACGTCGGCCAACACGGGCACATCGCGCTGCAGATCCACAAGAACGACGAGGTTAAAATACTGTTTCGAAATATCTATATCAAAGAACTATAAGGCAGTAAATTACTGCAATTATAACAATTCAGGAAAAGTGAAATTGCATATTAAGAGATTAATTCTATTAAAGAAATTAATTATGGAGAAAGTAGTTTGTGTAGGAAAAAGGATATGACATCTAATGATGACGTAACGATAAGCAATCATAAGAAGCCTGAACAGATACCTTGTCTAAAGAAAAATACTAAATCATCTTTTGTAATAAAACTGCTGTTAACGTTAATGCTTCCGGCAGTTTTGGTGATTGTGATTGTCAATATAGTGTTTAACAATTCAGATAAACAACAACCTTCGGATATCATTGCTGATGCATGGGCATCTGGTAATTATAAAGTTGTTAAAGAACAATATGAGAAATTAATAGAGGATGACTTTTTTAATCTTATCCATCATCGAGGATATTTGCAATTTCAATATAAGCTTGCTCGTTTAAGTGACAATGGGCGAGGTGATACTGCTTTTAGCAAATACAAAAAATATTCAAAAGATAAAGATCCGAACATATCGGATATAGGATACTATGGCCTGGGTTTTTATTATGCTATTCGGAATGATTATGATGCCGCTTTGAAAAATTATAATATGGTAACAAATGAAAAATTGCCTTTTTTGAATAATTCGATAGGCTATGTTTATCTCCATTTAGATAATAATGAAACAGCAAAAGAATTTTTTTATAAAGAAATAGATATCGAAGGTTATACGGCTGGGGCATATGCGAATCTTTCAAGGATTTTATATGAAGAAAAAAAATATGATGAATTATCC
>CAZNET010000021.1:622-14288 GCA_964571885.1 uncultured Pirellulales bacterium | reverse complement strand
CCTTGAGATCAAGATCGGCGAGCTTATTTCGCAAAACAAAGAAGCACACTCAGACCTGGGTGTCTCCCAAGACAAGGCCGAATATATCATTAAGTTTCTCAAGTCTGATTCGACCGTTCTGACCGGCGTTGTTGTGGGTGAAAATGCTGAAAAGGGCGGCGTTTACGTAAGGCAGTTAAAGTCTGACAAAGTTTATATCGCCGAAGAAAGACCCTGGTTCAAAACCTATGCCGTCAATTACATTGACATGAATCTTATAAAAGTCCAATCTGAAAAGATATCGTCCGCAACGGTCCAGGGGCCAAATGATGTTTATACTCTCTTCAAGGATCCTAATAGCGGCGAGATCGAACTCGAAGGTATCGCCTCAGACAAAAAGCTTATCAAGCAAGCCGCTGAGGAAGTGCTTAAGGCACTGACAGACCTGACGTTTTACGATGTGATGCAAAAAGCCGGTAATCTCAGCAAGTTTAACTTTAGTCATACCTATATCTGTATCCTTGGGAATTCGACCGTTTACACTGTTCGTATCGCCGAAAAGGACGACAAGTATCATGTCACCTGCTCGGCTGAATTTACCGATCAGACTCCGGTCCAAAAGGCTCGCACCATCGAATCCGAGGAGGAATTAAAGAAAAAAGAAGCCAAGCTGATCGCAAGAGATCAGGCCAACCAGTTTAACGAACGTTTCAGTGACTGGATTTTTGAAATACCTAAATATAAAGCGGAAAAGCTCATAAAACCTCTTTCTGAGCTCGTGGAAAAGAAATCAGAAGAAACCGCCGACCCTAATGATAATTAGAAGGTTTATTGACCTGCATTAATTTCGGCACCGGTAGTCATATTAACATAATTGACGGCCTTATCAGATACTTCCTTTTTTATCTGCACATCGCTTCGCTTCAAACCATCCAAGACAATCTCTCCGCTTTCTGAGCCGCTTATGCAAAGCTTTGGTTGCTGTCCGGAAAGTTCAACATTTTTTATGGATGCTTCAAATACATCATCAAGCACAAGGGGGCGTCGTTTTGAACTGATACTGACATTTACAAGATTCAATTCTTTTACTCTGCGAATCGCGGCACCATGTCGTACATTTTCAAAGATTGCATCTTTAATCTTGATGTTTTCCAGCCATTTTTCAGGCAGGCCGATCATTTCGATCCCTGCCGCAGCGCCATCAACGTGAACATGATTTATATAAACATTACGAAACAGAGGGGATTTGCCCACAGCATTGCGATTGTAGTACGTGTTGAAAACGATGGCCTGGTTCTCAATATCCTTCATTTGAATATTTTCGATGTAAATATTTTCAGTGATATTGCCTCGCCCCCGTTCGGTCTTAAAACGAATGCCGCGGTCACATCCTTTAAAAACCGCATCCCGCACATAGACATTTCGAATACCGCCGGAGGTTTCACTGCCGAACACAATTCCGCCGCTTCCGGTGCGTACATCCTCTGCAATAAAATTGCGTATCACAATATTTTCACTTGGGATATTAATTTTCAGGCCGTCTTCATTGAGACCCGACTTGATGACAACAGCATCGTCGCCGGTTTGTAAATGGTTGTTTTCTATCAGGACATTCTTACACGAATCCGGCACAATACCATCACCATTAGGACTATTGAGGCTATTGACGGTAACATCGCGAATAATGATGTTCTCACTGTAAACAGGATGGACATTCCATGCGGGTGATTCGAGCAGCGTAACACCCTCTATCAGAATATTTTTAGATTTCCACGGTACAATAAACGTCGGACGCATGCCCTCACGGCCGCCGCCTTTTCCGTACCGGCGTTTAGCCAACGGGACCTTGGCCGCTTCGATTCGATTTCCGGGATTATTTTCCTTAAACCAGTTCCACCACCAGCGTCCGTGTCCGTGAAGTGTACCCTTTCCTGTAACAGCGATATTTTCGGTATGGGGAGCGTAAATCAAAGGAGAGTAATTGTACGCTTCAACACCTTCCCACCGAACATGGACGACCGGCAGATAGTCCTCAAGATCATTGCTGAAATGCACCACGGCACCTTCTGCGACATGCAGATTTACGTTGCTTTTCAAATGAATCGCGCCGGTCAGCCATTCGCCTTCAGGGATAAGTACTATCCCGCTACCTGTTTTATGACATTTGTCTATGGCTTCGTGGATCGCTTCGGTCGATTTGTTTTTTGCCATATCGTTCCAACCGCACTGCAC
This sequence comes from uncultured Pirellulales bacterium, assembly GCA_964571885.1. Classification (GTDB taxonomy): domain Bacteria; phylum Planctomycetota; class Phycisphaerae; order Sedimentisphaerales; family Anaerobacaceae; genus CAZNET01. Next base: position 12,077 of record CAZNET010000021.1, on the reverse strand, counting down.
AGCTCCGTAATCGCGAATATCGAATATGCGTTCGGCAAATACCGGACGTTTTAATTGGGCTATGTCAAACGGCGCCGTGATCGGGGCGATCTTTGATGGTGCTTCAGATCTCACCTCAGGCTTGGGGGATGATGTATTTGCCGAAAAAGTATTCGAAGTCAAACACTGTAATATCACCATGGATAGAAATATTTTCATTTTTCTCACCTTTGTTTGAAAAAGATATTATTTCGGTTTGAAGCCTTTGATGTCGCCTTTGGTGTATTTTTCGCAGGCCTTTTCCAAATCTACATCGTTAATATTGGCCAGAGTACACAGCCAGGCCAGTACATCGCCAAATTCCTCGATCTTGTTATCCTGATTGTCCGAGGCCAGGGCGGTCGCCAACTCTCCAATCTCTTCGATAAACCACATAAAGGTTTTGGCGGTCCCTCGTTCTCTGTCGGTGGCCTCGTATTTCTCCGAAATAAATTTTTGAAATTCACTTAGTTGCATAAAATTCTCCGAAGATTATTAAATTTTTTATCTTAAAACCTTCATAAAATCATACACAATTTTCCAAAGGCGGAAAACAAAAAAAGAATCCCGAACAAGTCGGGATTCTGTAATCATCCATTCGTGACATGAATTCGATTAAATGTTCAAAGAAAATGCTTAGATAATATCAGCGATTTTTGTCTTCTGAAAAACCGATTTTGCCTGATTGAGAGCTTTGTGATAAGCCTGCTCGGCTTTTGCGACAAATTTCACGTTCGGAGCCTGATCTCTTAAATTCAGCTTGCCGTCCAGCGGACCATCAACCGCTTCGATGATGTGCAGGAGATTGATCTGTTTCGGTGTCTTGGCTAAGGAAAAACCGCCTCGGGGACCTCTTTTGCTGTGCAGTATTTCGGCACGAACCAGCTGCTGCAGTATTTTCAACAAATATTCCAGCGGAATATCGTAAGTTTGCGCAATATCCTGCGACAAAGTCACTTTCTTTTCCTTATTCTGGGCGATATAGCCAACTGCCAATAATGCGTAACCAGTAGATCTACTAATCTTCATGCGACCTCCTAATGAGAAACAACTTAATATATTTTTCGATATAACACGATTTAATTTAGTTTTTTGAATTTGAGCATTTTTCAATAAGAATAAAATTTTTATTCCATCATTTTAATTGCCGATAAACCCTATATTCCATTGCCCCCCAAACACCGAAGGCGTTACGGGCTATATAGGTTTGAAAATACTGACTTTAAAGCATAAAAGTTTCAAAACTTGCGATAGTTTGGCACAATATGATTCAAATTTCAAGTATTTTTTTATCTTGTATCAATAAATTATATAAAATTATGAATAAAACGTAAATATTGACAAATAAACAAGGATTTGGTAACTTTTCCAGTAAAAAGAATCAGGAGCTTGCTATGGCCGAAATAAAACCGAATTTGAACGTCCAATACAGTGATAAAGCAACGATTATAACTTTTTCGGACAGTAAAATACTCGAGGAAAAGGATATTAAGTTACTGCAGGATTCCTTAATGGCTATTATTGCCGAGACACGCGGCATTAATCTGGTGCTGGATTTTCAAAACGTTGAATTTCTTTCATCCGCGATACTCGGTTTGTTAATTAGAATCAGTAAGAAAATTTATGAGCAGGACGGCCAATTAAAATTGTGCAATATTAAACCCAAAATTCTGGAAATATTTAAAATTACAAGACTGACAAAAGTTTTTGATATCAACGATGACCTGGACAGTGCTTTGGAAGATATTCAATAGCCGCTATGCGATTGAACCGTTATTTCATGAATCGCTAAAGATTCTTTACAGTGGTGCGGCATTTAAGTAGAATAAGACCCTTTAAGGTAAGTCTATGGCGACAACAGAACCGATTCAGCATACAATGGTAGCAAAAAGTAAACCTTCAGCCGTTGAAGGAATATGCCGAAGTGTGCTTTCGGAATTGCGGGCAAATCATTATGATCAGTCTGATGTTTTCGCTGTGCATTTGGCGATAGAAGAAGCCTTAACAAACGCCATCAAACACGGTTGTAAAAACGATCCCTCCCGTGAAATCAAAGTTGACTACCGCGTCAGCAGAGAAAAGGTAGAAATCACGATTACTGATGATGGCGAAGGATTCGACCCGGACGCCATCCCTGATCCTCGACATGGACGCAATATCTACAAAACCGATGGACGGGGGCTTTTATTAATGCATTCGTACATGGATGTCGTAACTTATAACGAAAAAGGCAACTCGGTCAATATGATCCGTTACAGAGAACGACCCAGATTAAGGAAAAATGCCATAAATCGGCGATAATATACTTATCATGAATAAAAAGTTGTATGCTAACAAATTAATCTTTTGGCTTGAGGCTTCAATACTTATAGTATCTACTTGTACAATATGCGGTTGCACAGAATCTGAAGTGCCTATGCCGGTCATTGTACATGATTACCAGTTTAATACTCCGGTTCATCAGACGGTTCATAAAGATAATTATTCCTATAACGACATTCCAGCCGATTGGATACCGCCAAAATCACTTGAAAAACGCTGGATTGCCATCGTGATTCATCATTCCGCAACACCGTTTGGAAATGCTGAAATTTTTGATGAATGGCATCGTGAAAGAAATCATTGGGATGGCGTGGGTTATGATTTCGTTATAGGAAACGGTACTGACAGTGCGGACGGCCAGGTCGAAGTAACATTTCGATGGAAACAGCAAAAGACTGGCGCTCACGTCGGAGGCACGTATAAAAACTGGGCCAATCGTGATGCTATCGGCATTTGCCTGGTGGGTAATTTCAACGAAACCCTGCCGAGCCGGAAGCAAATGGATGCTTTGTTGAAACTGGTGAGATTTTTGCAAAAGCGTTACGCCATACCGAAGCAAAATATTTACGGTCACAACACCACACCGGGATCAAGAATTACAGATTGTCCCGGAAAAAATTTCTCAATTGATAAATTCAAATCAATGCTTTAGTCAACTCTTAGAGCATATGCGCGGTCCCATAACACCAAAGTTTGTAAAAATTTTATCTTTACCCGCCTGCTAAATCAAAAACCCGTTAAGTTGTCTTAATGAACGACCGAATAGGGTGAAAGCTGATTTTCATGGATTTTTAAGGAAAAGAAATTATGGATATATTCAACTCATTTAACTCCTCTTCCTTTTCGTTGAACGAACAGCTCGCTCGTCATATTTTTGAATATTTTTCAGACAGTGAAAAATTAGTCGTTATTATGGATCGTAACGGCAACTGCTGGCCGAGTGATTCAGAGCGATTCAATGAAATTCATTTAGATAAAAATCTTTTAAACGACGTTTTTAGCCGTATTGATGACGGAGAAGAACCGTTAATCGTTAATCTCAGCGGTTTTACAGCCATGGCGACGCAGTTAACCACAGAAAAGACAAACTGCGGCTATATATTTCTGGTTTTACCTCAGGATGAAAACCCAAAAGAACAGTTCGATTTTGAACTAATGGAGATTCTTCTTAACCAGCTTAACCTTGTTGCCCGATTAATTGAGAAAAATTCTCTTTTACATGATATCCAACTCAAAAATGGCATCTCCTGTCTTAGTCCTGCAGCCTCTGTGAATTAAATACTCTCCTTAAAAACCTCGAAACGACATCAAACAAGCGGTTCAAAAGTTTAAGTTGCATTTGTTGTTTTTACTGTTATAATTTCCTGAAATGGTTTTTTAAGTGCAAAATCTTTGTAAATAGATAGAATTACTTGAGAAAACGATAATTAACAACAAAACAATATTTGCAAACGAGGAATTAAGTACGTGAGATTTCAGGTATTTCACAAAGGACAGGTTGTCAGGAAATTTGATTTATATGGAGCTTATCTTTTCGGAGGAGACGGTATTTCTATCCGGCGGGCTGATATTTCTTTTAAGAATGGTTTTATTGATTGCAAAAAGCCAAGCATGGAAACTTCAGGATTGGCTTTATTATGGCCTGTAGAAGGATTCGGCAAGGTCCTGATGCCGACAACATGCCTTCCGGAACGGGATAAACCCTACAATCTCAATGTAGAAATCGCTCGCGGCAAACTCATGCAGATTATTCATAAACGTGAGGATTGGTCCTTTTTCCATTCCGAATCCGCCAATTCCAATGAGCTTTTCGACCAATCCCAGAATTTATTTGTCCAGGCCATACAAGATATTCACGATTCTTCGAAAGCCTCCCTGCTGGCTGATGAATCATTGAAAAAAGGAATACTCTATGCCGAAAAACTGGCGATTCTTAATTCGGGCTCTCTCTTTGAAATAAGAGGAAAGAATCGCGGATTCGGACGAGGATGTATCGGCTGCAAGGTCGATCTGGACAAAATTGGAAATCCTAAATATCAGGAAGCTTTATTTAAGTTGTTTCATTTCGTGACAATACCGATCAAATGGTCTCAAATCGAAAAGGATAAAGGAAATTTTGATTTCTCGAAGATCGACGATTGCCTGAAAATTCTCGGCAGAAAAAAACTCGCTGTTGCCGGTGGGCCTCTGTTGTGTTTTTCAGAAGATCATTTGCCGGCCTGGCTGAAAAAAGGCAATGCAACATTTGAAAAAATTCGAGAGACCGCCTATAAATTCGTAGCAAAAGTCGTTTCAAGATATGATGGTACAATCAGGGCGTGGCGCGTCATTAATGAAATGAATTCGCTGAACTATTTTGGTTTTAGTTTTGAGCAAATACTCGAAATGACAAGAGCCGCTAATATGGCGGTCAAAGCGTCCAGCGACCGATCGCTGAAAATCATTGAAGTTGGAAGCCCATGGGGGGAATATTACGCAACAAGGCCTAATACCATACCTCCGCTTGTTTATATCGATATGATTCTGCAAAGCGGGATTAATTTTGATGCCTTTGGCCTGCAAATGCGTTTCGGTAAAGATGTTGAAGGCATGCATATCCGCGATCTGATGCAGATATCATCGGTGTTTGATTTTTTTACAAATGTAGCCAAGCCCCTTTACATAACCGAGGTCGAAGTGCCAGGTTCTCAGGGGCAGGATTGTTTCGAGGGACAACGGGCCGGTATATGGCACAAACAATGGAATCCTGAATTACAAAAACTCTGGATTGAAAACTTCTTCAAAATCGCCTTAAGCAAACCTTTTATCGATACAGTGACATATTCTCATCTCGTTGACGATGGTTCAAGCTGTATTTATAACAGTGGATTGATGACCGAAACATTTGAGCCGAGGGAATCGCTGATGGCTTTGAAAAAATTACGTCAAAATATTTTTCGCCGCTCATCCAAATGATGCTTTTCAAAAGATGCCCGACAACAAGAATCTTTGAAAGTGATCCCGACAAAAGGATATCAACGGCCTGCTTGGCGAGTACTATCGCCGCTGCTTCATGTATGTGTATCTTGTTTTTCCTGAATTATGCCCTAACAGCCGAACGCCGCGCGCTACAAATACAAGACAAAATTAATCCCAACCATGCAAATGTATCTTCTCTGCTGAGACTGCCCGGTATCGGTTACACAAAAGCATTTTCCATCATTAATTATCGCCAAAGTGTTTCCGCCCGTAATGACGATAATAACGTGTATAATACCTGCCGTGATATGTGCAAAATCAAAGGCATCGGACCTAAAACATCTGAAAAAATATGTGCTTATCTGGAATTTAATTAACAAGGACGTGAATATAACAAATGGAAGAATGGGAAATTAATAAACCCTTGGGGGTATGTTGCGGAACCGACAGGCCCTTCGAGCCGGGCGAAGAATACTACGCGGCCTTGGTCGAAACGTCAGAAGGACTTCAGAGACGCGATTTTTGTGTTGAATATTGGGAAAATGAAAAACCCGAAATATACTGCTTCTGGAAAACCAGGCTCCCTGATCCGGATGAAAAAAAGCCGATCTTTGTCGATGATGAAATGCTGATGACTTTCTTCGAAAGGCTCGCAGAAGAAACAGAACCCGAAAAAGTAAATTTTCGATTTGTCTTAATGCTGGTTCTGATGCGAAAACGAAAACTTAAATATGACTCAACAAAACTGAACGGCGAAAAAGAACTGTGGCGGCTTAAAGTGACGGGCACGCAGGATTATGTCGAAGTGCTTAATCCCCATCTCGATGATGAACAAATCGAACAATTAACCTCACAGATCGGACAAATACTTCATGCAGATTTATAATAGGCGATTCATTATGAAAAGATTAGTATGTTTATTTCTTTTGGTTTTTTCACTGATAAGCGGGTGCCAGTCGCAACGTGCCGCGTCTGTTCGAATTTGTCCCGGCAAAGAGTCGGTTGATAAGGCATTGGAAGCGCTTATTGTTCATTCAGCTCAGGCAGTCCCGTTTAAGGCAAATGGAAAATGTCTGTTCAAGTATGTTGATGAAAAAGGTAAAAACGAAAAAGAACAGTTTTCCATCAAAATGTGGTTTCACCCGTCAGGCGCTCTTCGCTTATGGGGAGATGTTGCGTTTAATCCAAGAGGTCTTGATCTGGGGATCAATGCAAAGGAATTCTGGCTCGCGGCCAAACCCAAGGAAATCGGGAATTGTTATTATTGGGGAAACGCACAGGAAAAAATCATATTCGATCAGGCAACAATAGATCCTAAAATTCTGCTCGATGCCTTTGGGCAAATTAATCTTGAACAGATAGAAGACTGGTCACTGTCCAATCAGTACCGGTTTGATATCCTTGAAGGCAGAAATCCTCAAACAGCGATATCAAAAATAATGAGTATTTCTACCTGTGACTATCTGATTCGAGATATCAAATATTTGTCAGACTTCAGAATAATAGCAGAAGCGGATTTGAATAATTATACGGCGCTTAACGATAATTTTTCAGTGCCGTCAAAAATTAAAATTCAAGGTCGGGACGCAAAAGCAAACACGTTCTCTTTTGTTATTTCACTCGACTCGCTTAAAAATATGGACTTTACAGAAGAGCAGATGAATGTTATATTTACCCGCCCTGAACCAAAAGGCTTCGATGATGTTTTTCATATTGTTGACGGTGTCAATATAAGACAGTAAATTTTGGAGCGCGATGAATAAACTTAACTTAAAAAACAAATTAAGGCAAGATCCGTTTCTTTTAGACGGGGCGATGGGCACCCAGCTTTTTTCCAGAGGAGTCGAAATCGGTACGTGTAGTGACAAGCTGAATCTTGACTCACCCGGTATTGTTCTGGCTATCCAGACCGATTATGTCAAAGCGGGCAGTGACGCCGTTATTACCAATACATTTGGTGCCAATTGTATTACGCTCAGTCGGCATGGTTTATCTGACCAGGTGGAAAAGATTAACGAAGCGGCCGTAGCCATTGCAAAAAAAGCCGCAGGACCTGATGGATATGTCCTGGGCGATATCGGTCCTTCCGGCGATTTTCTCGAGCCGTTGGGAACATTAAAATCCGACGACCTGAAAAAGGCGTTTGTCCAGCAAGCCAAATCCCTTCTGGATACTGGTGTTGAGGGTTTTATCATAGAGACCATGACCGCGATTGATGAATTAAAAATCGCGTTAGAGGCGGTTAAGTCTGTCAGCGTCGATCTTCCCGTCCTGGCTTCGATGGCTTTTGACAAAGCCGCAGACAGTTTTAAAACTATGATGGGTGTGGATGTTACGACAGCGGTTTCGACCATTCTCGCTTACGATGTCGACGCGGTTGGATTTAACTGCGGCACGGTATCACTGGATGAATATGTTCAACTGGCCAGACTCTATGTCGAAACCGTTCACAATGCCGGTTCAAAAGTTCTGATTTACGCCGAACCAAACGCAGGCAAACCCGAATTAGAGAACGGCCAGGCCGTCTATAAAGTAACACCCGATGAGTTTGCTCACACAGCTCAGAAAATTTACGATCTGGGCGTAAGCATTATAGGCGGATGTTGCGGCACCGGGCCCGCACACATTGAAGCGGTTTCGAAAAAACTAAGGTGATTTGCGAGATAAAATATTATCGATCTGTTCGATTGTTTTTCGGGTTGCTCCCTGATTGCTGCGTATAACACGTTGTCCGTTGCGGGCGATTTTTTTTGCCAGACCCGGATCGTTAAAACACCTCTTCATCGCCTGTAAAAGATCGTTTGCGTTTTTGACCTGAATTGCTCCTTTACCTCGGAGCAGTGCATTGACCGTCTGTTGAAAATTAAACGCATACGGCCCGAACATCGTACATTTTCCCAAAGCCGCCGCTTCCATCATGTCCGAACCGCCCATATTGACAAGAGACCTGCCCACAAATATAAACGTCGCCAAAGAGTAAAATTTCCTCAAATCACCCATTGTGTCAATTAAAATAACCGTTCGACTGTCCGATTTGCGAGGAGGAGCTTTACCTTTGTGATTGCTGTAGCGAACCACATCAAATCCATAATGCTCAATCAAATAAGCGACCTCATTAAAGCGCTCGGGTTTTCGCGGGACAATCAAAAGACGCAAATTGCGGAATTTTTCCCCATGTTGAAGCTGTCGGTACACTTCAAGAATGTTTTTTTCCTCATCGTTTCCCGTACCGCCGGCCACCCATAATTTTTCATCGATAATATTCAGTTCGGCCGCCGCCTTGTCGGCACCTTCGATTTTATCCGTAATTTGAGCGGTATCGTATTTCAGAGAACCGGTAACAACAATCTTTTTATCATGACAGCCAAGTTCCCGAAACCGTGCTGCATATTCTTCACTTTGTGCAAGAACGAGATCAATCTGTGAAAACATTTTTTCGACAACTGTTTTGACCAGTTTATACCGGCCGCTGCTCCTTTCGGTAATTCGCCCGTTGACGACCACAACTGGAACATCTATGGATTTGGCGATATCCACGAAGTTCGGCCAGACTTCGAGCTCCATCAAAAGACAAATCGATGGAGCAATGTTCTCAAAGGCTTTTCGCATAATAAATGAAAGATCAAGCGGAAAATAAAAAACCACATGATCTTGTCCGTAAAGACTTTCAGCTCTGTCAAATCCGGTATCGGTGGTGGTACTGATAACTATTTCGTAATCTTTATATTTCCGTTTCAATCTCTGGACAATCGTTCGCGTCGCATTGACTTCTCCGACACTAACGGCGTGAATCCAGATGCAGTTTTTATAAGGTTCCTTTCGGGTAATATCACCGAGACGCTGTGTCCATCCTCTGCGATACCGATGTTGACGAAATGCCCGGTAGATGACTTTTGGGCTGACCGCCAATGCTGCTAACAGATATATAAAATCAATTACATATTTCATGAACCATACCTGCACCTGTTTCACATAAATATATAGATATTAGTAAGATATGTCAATTTTTTAAAATATCCTGACAATGAAAACCTGAGGGATTAAAACGGATGCAAAAAAGGAAGCTATTCCACAGAATTCCGTTTTTCATTCAGTAAATCTAAAACATCAGGCAGGTATTTTGATGCATAAAGATTCCGTGACTGCTTTTTAAGCTGGATACTCGCAACGACTGGAAAATGATCCGAGGGATATTTGCCGTTGAGATTCGTTCTGTCAATTTTTGCTTCAACCGCTTGAAAATCGCTGGAAATTGGAATATGATCGATCCTTGGACCTCTTGTTCCTCCCCGAAAACTATGGCGAGTTCCGGTGCCTTTTTCACTTTTACCTCGATTGGCCGACAACCACGCATCGCTTATTTTGGGCAATTTATTAAGCTTGCCGCCAATAAACAAGTAACTCATCGCCGGATTATTCAGTTTCATATTAAAATCGCCCAGAATCACAAACGGTTCAGGGGTTTTTCGGGTTGCGACTTTTCTCATCAGTAATTTAATACTTTTTTCCCGTGAATTTTGTGAGAGATGGTCTAAATGTACATTATAAACATAAAAACCTGTACCTTTATGGTTTTCGCTTAAACGTACCCAACTGCAGATCCGAGGCGGCAAATTTCCCCAATCTTTTGAGCCCGGAACGGATGGCGTATCGGAAAACCAGAAAGTCCCGGAATCGATTAGTTCAAAACGTTCCTTTCTGTAAAAAATCGCACAGCTTTCACCGCGTTTTTCACCATCGTTTCTTCCCGCCGCATAATGGCTATATTGAGGCAGCGCTTGCTGGATATCCTGAACCTGATGGTCAAGTGCCTCCTGAAGGCCAATTATGTCTGCTGAATTCTCCAATATGGTATCAAAAACAATATTTTTACGATAATCCCAGCGATTCCAGACATCTAAAATAGTATCAACTCTAATATTGAACGTCATGACTTTGATAATCTCTTCATTGCCTGTTGAAAACTCCACATGACTGGAGGCGGTATGGTTTTCAGGCCCGCTGCAACCGGCTAAGATGGTAAATAATAGTGTTACCAAAATTCCAATTGTTCTGCTCATATCTCTTTTTTCCTTTTTCATTTTCTGTTTTTCAAACATTTTATGTATGTTGTTGTGAAATTTAATTCAATATCTCGGCAATCTAAAATCTCCCCCTGTTCTCGGAGGAATTTACTCAGTATGCCTGGTCAAATTGACCTTACCCTTTGAATCGGTCAATTTGAGCCAAAGAGTGAAGAAAAAATAACTATGCAGGTGTTATGAGAATAGTTTTTTTGATTTTCTTACAATATTTTGATTGAATTATTCAAAAAAAGTTCCAAAAGTAAAGAATTAAATAGTAAATAATAATGAAAACCAAAATTTTAATAGATATCGAAGCTCGCAAATCTTATAATTAAACGATATTCAGGTTTTTCCTGAGAAATAATAGTCAATTTCATAATTTAAAAAAAAGAACACGTTCCTTACAAAAGCGTTTAAACGTTTAGGCTCTTTTTTTTGAGTTGCTGTTTAAGGGCAAAAGAAATGGAACGAAACATATCTAAAAATGCATATAAAGCTGCCTTCTACATGATATTTACAATCACGGCAGTTTTTTTGACAGGCTGTCAAAACGGCTCCGAACCCCGTGTACGTTTAGGCTCCTACTTTGGTTCCCCGACGCCAATGACTTTTTTAGAACCCGGAAATCTTGGAAAACATCACTATCAATTCAATTTGAATGAAAAAGTCGGAATGGTATATACCTGTAATGCAGGTTTTATTGATATCGGTCATCTTCGTGAAGCGGCGGACAGAACGGCTTATCTTACTAAGATAACGTATGATAACCTTATGCTTGATAGTAATGAATTTTCCTTTCGGGTCATCGAGCCTTCCCGCTATTGGGTAATGGTTTCATATCCTGAAAATTGGCAGGAACTTACGAACGAAGCAAAACAAAACATAGCCAAAGAAGCAGCAATACTTCTCGGCCAGCATTTTGCGCTTACAAGTATGACCTGGCACGAGATCCTGACCTGGTATGGATTTTCTACAACCGGTATTTTTTCGGAGAATATTTCGTCTTTTTCCTGGGAGGATACCTATTCCAACGCACTCGGTGTTGATATCGCAGCAGAAGTAATGCGTAATAATCCAAACAATTACAAGGC
>CAZNET010000021.1:0-612 GCA_964571885.1 uncultured Pirellulales bacterium | reverse complement strand
AGAAATGACCCGACGAATCGATCGCAGATTGGAGGCACTGGGTATCCAGTCGACCAGGGTCGCCCGGCGGGCATTGAAACAAATTGAAGGACAGTGGTTTACCGGCGGCTTTTATTTTCTTGTTAACATGAAAAAACAGAATTTTGATATCGGTTTGATTGACGACATGGTAACGCCCTGGCTTGTTTCCGGAATATGCCCGGAGGCGGAACCTGAGCCTATTAAAACACCTAATTTGGAACAACTTGAAGATTATGGATTTGAAATAATGCTTGAAATTGAACCCAGGGTATGGGAAAAAGATAAAATATATCGAGCGATTAAAGCAGATAAAAAAACTGAGCGAATTCAACCGAATATCCATTTTGCAGAAATTTTAGCAAAGATCGATCAATAATTGTCTTGTTTGACCTTAAAGCCAATATAATTTAGGAGATTAAACGTGAATACATCAAAGATGAAAACAGCACTTTATTGTACACTTACAGCCCTAATGACTATTTCAGCGGGGTGTGCGTTACCCGGAAGCCCACGAGCAAGAATCGGACATCTTTCCACAGCCACTGTCGGAATTCATTTTCCCGACCCGAATAATATTGGCACCCATGCCTA
>CAZNET010000020.1:0-14353 GCA_964571885.1 uncultured Pirellulales bacterium | reverse complement strand
TTGATGACCACGACCGCGGGAGTATCGACTTCGACTTCAAGCCTGGTTATATCATCGATAAAACTAACGATATTTTTCTGCGTGATTCGGTCGGGTACTTTAACGCGGATGGTGCCGGCATCCAAAACCACAGCACTTTCGGCATAAATCCGGTTGATTGCTCTGGCTATACGCTCGGCTGTTGTAAAATCGACATTTCTCAAATTCAGCGTGATATACCGGCTGCCCGCGATAAATTCCACAAAGGTGGCCAATTCTGTCTGTTCAACAATCGCTCCGCCGGTTATTCGGCCTACGGTCAGATGATTTTTTTTAACCTGAGCCCGCTCCCCGGCGGCCCCCCAGCCGCCAAGTGAAATACCACCGCTGGCAATCGCATATACCTGACTGTCAAGACCTTTCAACGGCGTTGTATGTAAAAGTCCTCCCTGTAGGCTCTTTGCGTCTCCGATCGAAGAAACGTCCACATCGATCTGCGACCCCTCTCGGGCAAAAGGTCCTAACTGAGCGGTTACCATCACCATCGCAATATTCCCCCCGGTTAAATCCGACGGAGAAAGCACCAGACCGGCGTCCCGTAAAATATTCGTCAGCATCTGCTGGGAGGGAAGCGTGCTGTCGCCGGTTCCGGATAAGCCGGTGACCAGGCCGATTCCGGAAAGCGGATTGCTGCGAACACCTTTGATATCAACGATATCTTTGATGCGCTCAGCATGACAGAGCGCCCACATAAAGCATATTAATAATGTCAAAAACTTAATACCTGTTTTCATCGTTCACACCTTCAGTGTTAACAATACAAATGTTACAGCGGCCAAATGATATCCAGTATTGCCCCCAGCCAGCTCTGTCGATTGTAAGGCTCCGAAACGCCGGCGTTTCGAGTCAATATCCTGAAGTTCGCCACCTTTTCGCTTTTGACTGTGTTATCAAATTCAATGTCACTGGGCCTGATAATCCCGCTGACTTCGATCACCTGAATATCGCCGGCAATATTACGGTTACGCGTGCCCATCACGACCAGGTTACCGTTAGGCAGAATATCTTCGACAACAACAGTAATGCAATCCTCGAAACTGCGTTCATCCTTAAAATCCGCTTTACCTTTCAGTTCGTTACTGGATTCTGCCGACAATCCAAAATCACCAAGGTCGCCAAAATTGCCGAGTTCCCCGTTAAACGTGGTAGAGCGGTCGGTTTCCTTTTTCATATCCCGCTTGGCTTTGTTGTCCACTTTGCTGTCTTCGGCGATCTTGATCGTCAACACGTCGCCGATACTGCGGGCCACATCATCCGCGTAAATATTCGTCCGTGTAATATCAGTCCGTTTGGCCCATATCGAGCCGGCATGAGAACACGCACAACAACTTAATGTGAGAAATACGATGACCATTATGAAAAACTTCTTATTCATTGTTTCTCCTTTAATAAACGGGTTCAACAGTTCCATCTTCTTTAACTCGTGTCAATACGATTCGTTGAGAATCGACATTCTTTACTTTAATAATATCACCGGTCTTTCCTTGTTCGACCGCCCGGCCCGAGGCCGTAATCGTCATTAAACCGGTTTTGATCTGAATCACAACATTACTGTTGCGTTTAATCGTTATCTGCTGTTCAGGCGATGACACCATCGTTGTCTTGATGACGGTAAAAGCCGGTATTTTCCTTTTCGTGACCATGCCATACATCGGTTCCCAATTCGACGGCTCCGGATAACTGGATATAAACGTTTCAACCTTGGCATTGCCGGGATAAAGAACACTATTCGCCGGTATATCCATTAAGGTCACCATCCTGCGGCTTTTGTACTTTAACTGAAAACGTACTTCCCGCTGAGCAAGTATCTCATCGCCGGCGACCGCAATGACGCGAACTCTCGCCATACTGCCGTTTATCTCGTCAATCAACTGCGGCACCAGTTTTACTTCCTCGACCGGTGCCAATACCATATCACGGGGAACCCGCATAATATTGTACTCACAAACCGCCCGGGCAGGAGTGAGACGACCCAGCAATTGCCTCGCGCTCTCGGCAATTTCCTTACCCGTAATGACAATGTCTTTTTTCGTCACGACCACCTCTTCGGCGCCTGTCAACGTAACATCCAATGAACGAATACCGTTGGAGGCCAGCCGGCTTAAGATCATCGGCCTGTCCAAGACCACCTCCTGACCCGGCACGGATATTTTCCCCAGCGGGATCTCACTGACGTGTGAAGCAAGCGGTTCGTCCGCGCGAACGATTGTAACTTCGCCGAGCTTGACAATGTCACTTTGAATCGTCACTTTTCTTAAAAGATGGATCCTCAGCTTGTCATCTTTGTCGGCATCAGCGACTGTGACACACAAAAGCAGAATAATTTCCAAAATCAATAACCAACAATGTTTATTACGCTTCATATTCGTTCCTATCGTACAATTTGATTCGCCGTACGCAGCATATCGTCACCGGCTTTGATCGCTCGGGAATTCACTTCATAAGCCCGCTGAGCGGTTATTAAATTCACCAGTTCCGTCACCATCTGAACATTGGATTTTTCAAGAAATCCCGACTGGATCGAACCGTAACCGTTTTGACCGGCGGTCCCGGTCGTTGCCGTACCGCTGGCATCGGTTTCGGCATACAGGTTCTCTCCTTCGCTTGAAAGTCCCGCCGGATTCGGAAATTTTGCCAGTTGTATCGTACCGACAACGGAAACCGTCCCTGACGCAGAAGTGACATTGACACTGCCGTCTTTGCCGATGTCAATCGATGCCCAGTCGGTCGGGATACTGACCGCCGGTTCCAGGGCGTAGCCGGATGTCGTGACCAGCTCGCCGTTGGCATTGAGCTGCAGGGCTCCGTCACGGGTATAACGGGTTTCACCGCTTGGAAGTATCACCTGAAGAAAACCCGATCCCTGGATCGCAACATCAAGAGACCGGCCCGTGTTGACCATTTCGCCGCCTGTGAAGACCTTGGTCGTTCCAGCCGTGTTAACACCGCTTCCAACCTCCAGGCCGACCGGATATTTAACACCCGTGGCCACCTCGGAACCGGATTTACGCAAGTGAATATAAATCAAATCCTGAAAATCGACCTGACTTTTCTTAAAGCCGGTCGTATTGATATTCGCCAAATTGTTCGCGATGACATCGACCATCATCTGCTGACCGGCCATGCCGGTCGATGCGGTAGAAAATGCTCGTAACATAAGTTACACTCCTTTTTTATTAAAATACGCTGCTATAATACTCATTATCCCATGGCTACACTCATCAGCTTGGCGGAGGCCTCTTTCTTGGCTGTCATAAATTTCATGTTCGCTTCGTATAAACGTGACACCATCAGCATATCCACAAGCTCCTGAACCATTTGGACGTTCGATGACTCCTGGTAGCCTTGTTTGATTTCAATCCCGGTCGCAATGTCAGGATCCAGCTGTTTATCAGGATTGAGAAAACAGCTGGCGCCCACCGGTACTAATGATTCCTCCTGCTCTCGAAAGTCAACAATCCTGAATTTCCCCAGATTCGCTGCACCGGCAGCGATCGTTCCGTCATCGGATATGTGAAGTTCATTTAAATCGATATTATTCGGAATATTGATCGGTCCGTTCATCCCGGCGATGGTCCTGCCCTTACTGTCGACAATCTGTCCATTCTCGTTCGTATAGAACATGCCGTTGCGGGTATACAAAGGTCCGTCCGGTGTTTCGACAACAAAAAATCCATTTCCGTAAATCGCAAAATCCAGACTGCGTCCGGTCTGAACAAAACTGCCTTGAGAAAAATCGACAACCGGCTTCGATAAAGGATTGTGCCTGGAATCGTCGCTTTGGCCGCTTTTTGCGGGCTCCGAAAACAAATTAAAGCTGCGCTTAAAACCCACCGTACTGACATTGGCAAGATTATGAGCGATAATAGAAAACTCTCGCTCCAATCCTTTAACGCTTCGACTCACCTGAGAGACCGTATCCAACATTTTTATTGTCCTTCCACAGATACTGTTTCCGCAACTGACTTTTCTTCATCGGAATCTTCGGTTTCCACCGCATTGCCTTTTTCTTTGACTGAGACGGCATTCGTCGCTCGAATTAAAACACCAAGATCCGAATCGCTCAATCCGACCAGTTCGACTGCGATGCTGTGACCTTGTTCAATAGCTCTGACATGTCTGACCTCGCCGATGTCCTGAATGATGGTCGAGGTAATGGTCCCGTCTAATTCTTCAACATCCAGCTTGAAAATGACCATCAGTCTGTCATCGATCTCCGTATTCAGATCGGCCTCGATACGAATACCCGGACCGGCCAGTTCCGTAACCGTTCCCGGAACAAACCGTAGGGGAACGGAATCCGCTCCGCTGATCTGATCATAATTAAGCCACTGATCAAATGCCGACTTGACCGTCTCATCTGCCGAGGCAAATTGGTTGTTAAATGGAAATTTAGCAAGAAAGGCCATGTTGCGAACCGAAACCCGAAGAAAACGTCTGCGGTTAATAAATCGCACATCTTCCGTATGATTGAGCGACAATTTACCCGAGTCGTAACTGATAACCGTCGTGTCGAATTCCCAGACTTTCGCGCCAAAATAATAACGGACACGCCAAAGCTCTCCAAACATGACACGCATAGGCTTAGCCAGCTTTATAACAAATTCAATGTCCGTATTCTCGACGACCGTCGCTTCGATCTGATCGACATGACGCTGTTTGCGACGTGTTACATAGAGTTTTTTACCGATCGGAATCTGACGGGTACTGATGTTTTTAAGCTTCAACTGGGTTCCCAAAGCGGACTGTTTGCGCTTCCTGAAACCAAGTTTTTCACGCAGTAAGGATAATTCCTGCTTAATCAAATCGATCTGCTCCGGATCCTCCATATTCGCCATCTCTCGTTTAATCAGCCGTTCAGCCCCGCGGTCAAACGCACTGCCGAGCACAAATATGGATTCTTTTCGCTGCAATCCCGCCCTGCGTATAATATCAAGCAAAAGCTCCTGTTCGCGATCCGTCAAACCGCGATTCTGGGCCCTGTCCAGAAAAACCCGGTTCTCCGCAAGACCCTTTTGACGCTGCATCCGCGTAAAGCTGATTAATAAGAGCAGAAAGGTCAAAATGATAATAACGATAATACCGATGATGGGTATCCAGTTGAATTCAGATGTACCCTCCCCGAAGCGCCTGGCCGCCTGCCAACGCTCGGTCGGCGTGATGACCAGGACAACCTTAGATAAAATTTCAAAAATCCAGGTTGTTATAACACTGAATGTCACAAAGCTATTACCTTATTAAATTCGATAGTTCCCTTAAAATATCGTTTGCCACACGAATGGTTCTCGCGTTGGCCTGGAATCCGTTCTGGGCCTGGATCATATTCACAAATTCAGTTGCTACGTCGGCGTTCGATTTTTCCAGTGAACCGCCGAGAACCGAACCGGCACCGCCGGTTAATGCCTGCGTCGCGATCGCTTCGCCGGAGTTCGCTGAAGGAATAAAGTAACCGTTGCCAACACTTTCCAGACCCTGTGTGTTCTGGAATAAAGCGATCTGAAGCGTTGCGAGATTCTTCTTGATACCATTGGAAAACGCACCGATCGCAATACCTTCGTTATTGACCGAAACCGTCGAAAGTCGACCCGCGGCATAGCCGTCCTGCTCCCTGGCAACGGCGGTCGAACTGCCCGCGAACTGAGTCAAACCATTAAATTGACCTGCGGTTCCCAGATCGATCTCGATCGTCTGGGGTGATACTGTATCATGATCGAATGTGATAACAAATTGAGCGCTGTCGCCGGTAGTCGTATTCAGCCCAGAGTAGGAACCGTCACTCGCGTCAAACTCGATGCCGGCGATCCTGCGGTTATCATATGTCAAATTATAAACATCGCCGGTGATCGATGTCAGAATCATCTCCCATGTATTGGCCGCATCCGTCCTTACAAACGCCCCGGACATCACATGCTTTCCGCCCTGGGTGTCGTAAACCGTAATATTAATATTCTTTACCTCTTCACCGCCAACCGTTGTGATTTCAAAATAATTCGGGACCGTCAACGATTCCGAACCGGATGTGGTATAGGTCATACCGTGAATACCGGTTTGACTGTAACCGCTGGCATTATCGGTAATACGGATCTTGCCGTTGCTTAATGACGCGGTTGATCCGTTGGTAGTGTCCGAACTGTCAAATACACTGCTTGAATTAAGATAGTCAAGAACGTCCTGAAGGGTTGTTGTATCGCTTACTGTCAAAGACCCGCTTATGGCTGACCCCCCATTTTGCTTGTAAGCGGTAAATGTCAACGTACTGCCGGAAGTGATTGAACTGCCGCTGAATTGGTCCAGACTGATAAGTGTATCGGTCGCCGTTGCGACGCTGCCGCTTATCGTAAATGCGATGTCGGCCGTCATCACATTCGTTTGGGTGGTCGTAAAAGCGTTATCGGAACTTAAATTGCCTGAAACCGTTACTTCCGATGTGGCGCTGGCCGGCATCGCAACGTCATAAGGAACTTTCAGATTACTGTCACCGGCTGTCTGGAAGCCATCCTCTTCGCCGATCGAACCGATACGCTGTACCTTATAACCGTTAGACGGATCGACCAGGTAGGAGTCCGCGTCAACCGAAAACGCACCTGCCCGGGTATAAACATTCTGTTCGCCATCACTTAATACAAAGTATCCTTCCCCTTCAATCGCCATATCAAGCGGATTACCGGTATTGACAATATTTCCCTGAGTTACATTTGGAGATATACCCGCGATACCGACACCGCTTCCGGTTTGCTGCGGATTCGTACCGCCGACCGTCGAGGTCGGCTGAGACGCTTTTTTGATCGTCTCGCTGAGAAGCTCCGAAAAAATAACCCGACTGGTCTTAAAAGCCGTCGAATTAACATTCGCAAGGTTGTTACCTGCAATATCAAGCATCATTTGATGAGCCTGAAGTCCGGTTACTCCTGAGGTCAATGCACCACTCATATAACTATCTCCTTACAGATACTTCAAAAAATCATTCTTCCACTAATACAACGGCGTCCAGCCCAAGGGTATACTCCTGTAAAGCATCGCCGTCTTTGTGAACACCCAATAAGACATCACCTTCCTCGTTATCGTTAAACACCGATTCCACAGTCCCTTTGGATTGTATCGTTTCGCCGGTCTCCGGATCGTCTTCAAAGAATGTCACCTGCTTGCCCAACAGCGAATTGGCGTAGCTGCGCGTGGTCAGCTCAAGAACTTCGGCAAAACTTTTGTTCATCCCCTCGATCTGCTGAAGCTGCGAAAACGCGGTCAACTGATCGGCCATCTGATTGTTGTCCATCGGTTCCAGCGGATTCTGGTTCTGAAGCTGAGTAACCAGCAGCTTCATGTAATCCATCTGAATGTCACTTGCACTGTTGATCATTTCTGCCATAATTCAAAACCTTAAAAAAATCAAATAGCGGTAATTTCATCATGCAACCGTCGTACCAGAGTTTTTTTTCAAAATACGAAAAAGAGATAACTCACGAAGATAAAAGGCGTTAGGAATTAAATAATTTATTTCCAACCCGTAAAACATGTTTGAAGTTGTCAAAAGAATAAACCCTCCACAGACAAAACTGCCTGCTGCCGGGAAAATTTTTCCGGGTCACTCCTGTTAATCATCCGTTTTAAGAGACCGGCCTTGATAAAAAGTAAAGGCACAAGACGGTGACATACTAAGTCCCATAAGATTCATGTAACGCCGCGACCGTTTTGAGTCCCATAATGATTGACGCCTATAAAAATTCAAAATCATAAAAATACTCAGTGACATTATAAACCAGTCCCATAAAAATTTTAAAGAAAGCCAAACCAAAATGACGACTATACCTGCATCCGCTAAATCGTTTATTGACAAAATTTTATTTATCGGAACACAATGACATTAAAACGGATTGTAACTGTAACAAATCAACCGGAACTCCAGCAAATGGTACGAGAAGTCGGCAGGGAGATTTTTTCCGCCGAGAACCTCAATGAAGCGCTGGATATTACACAAACCGTCATGCCCGATATGATTTTGTTCGATCACCAGTTTGATAAAAAGTCACTCGATGAATTTATACAAAAGACCGATAACGCGATCCGCCCGTCCATTGTTATTGTCTCGGATCAGGAAAGTGATGTATCGGATCGTCAGGCACATCAGGATATGAATATCCAGTTCATTAACAAAGACAATAAACTTCAACACCTAAAAAAAATCGTTAATAACATTAAAAACCCTGATAACACAGATGACGCCCCAAAAACAGAAACGGCGCTTTTCGCCGAAGACTGGGCGTCTCAGATCAATCTGGTAGGACAAAGTCCCGCCGCCAGTAACACCTTAAAAAGTATCAAGCTCGTCGCGAAAAGTCGATGTAACCCGATTTTAATACTGGGGGAAACCGGGACCGGCAAAGAATTGGCTGCCCAGGCAATACATCATCTAAGGCATAAAGAAAAACCCTTTGTTGCGGTAAATTGCGCCGCCTTGACAGCAAGCCTTCTTGAAAGTGAGCTCTTTGGTCATGTCAAAGGCTCATTCACGGGCGCCGACCGTGATAAGACCGGACTGATGGAACTCGCCGAGGACGGCACGATCTTCTTAGATGAGATCAGTGAAATGCCTCTTGACCTGCAGGCCAAGCTGCTACGTGTGCTTCAGGAAAAAACGTTTAGAAAAGTCGGTGGGATCAAGGATCTAAAATGCAAAGCGACCATTGTCGCATCGAGCAATCGAAACCTAAAAAACGAAGTTGAAAAAAATAAATTCAGACAGGATCTGTACTACAGATTAAATATCTTTCCAATTTCATTGGCACCTTTGAGGTCACACTTAAGAAAACCGGATATTCCTTTGCTGGCCGAATTTTTCATTAAAAATTCGCTTATCTGTCCGGACAAAAAAGGAAAAATCCAGACGCTGACAAAAATCGCGGTTGAAACGCTCCAGAAATATCCGTGGCCCGGCAATGTCAGAGAACTTAAAAATGTTATCGAAAGAGCAATTATTCTTGAAACGACCGATAAAATCGGCGTCAGCAGCATTCTGTTTGATCCCGAAAATTTCTACGATGATACGAAAAGACAGAATAACACGAATATCAGCGACTTCTCGCTTGAAAAAGCGGAAAAAGAACTCATCGCCAGAGCGCTGCAGGAAACCGGCTGGCAAAAAACAAGAGCCGCGGCATTACTTGGAATTACCCGCGCAACCCTCTATGCAAAAGTCAAACAACATAACATCATCAAAGAAGAAAAACCGTCCAATCAACTCGACAGCGAAAACTTAAAAGAGCCTGCCGCAGCCTGTTAAATAACTTTTAATTCATCCCTATACATGAATCGTAAAATTTGCTGACACTTGTTTGGCTCGTTCGTATTAATATTAAACTGAAACACACCGGACCGTTCAAAATAATGCATATAAACCGACTCCAGCCGGAAACTGCGATTGTGGCACAGTTATTGCTGTTATTTCAAGATGGTTGTGATGTGATTTGTTTTTGAAAGGTGCAAAATTCTGTATCGACAAATATTTTGAACTTTAAACTATGGCGGCAAAAAACAAAAAAAACGAGAATCCGTCTGATTTGCCTTCTGATATCGATCTGTTTCTCGGTGATGTGAAAGAAGAAATTACCGAAAATGACGTTTTCGTTACCGATGAAGTCTTCTTTTCGGATGACAGCACCGAATCAATTTTCGCTGATAATAACCTCGATAATAAAATCAAATCGGCACCAAAGAAAAAACGCAGAATCCGCGTTCCCGTTATTGAAACACTGGTTACAGTGATTATTATCTTCGTTGGTATCATTCTGATCAATTTGTTTCGAAATTATTCACAGGCCCCCGTCATCAAAGTAACACAAGAACAAATCACTAAACCGACACAACCCATCGCACAACCTTCAAAACCTTCACCGCAGCCTCGGGAACTGCCGTTGCCGAACATTGAATTATCTGCAGATGACTCGTTTTCATTAAACGTGGCCGAAAACCTCTATTTGAACAAACAATATGAAAATGCCTATGCCGCCTATTACAAACTGCATGAAACACTGCCGCCAAGCGTCAGACAACGTATTATGAAGGATTTCCTGCGGCTGAAAATGGCACTATGCAAAAAATTCGACGGACAAATCGAATCAGCCGCCAATATCCTAAGGACAATCCTAAGAAGCAGATCACCGGTTATCAGAACGCTGGCTAATTATCAGCTCAGCATTATCGAAATGCAGAATAAACGATACACCGAAGCAAGAACAAAAGCCTACCAGGCACTGGCGCTGCTGGATGCTGTGGATTTTGACAAGGACTGGGCACAGTCCCTGCAAAGAGACTGTCACTTTCTCGCCGCGGAATCCATCACCAGAAACGTCTTATCGCTCACCGATTCCGACAAAGATCTGCCTGAAGAGCTCTGGACCTATTCCACCCCCGAAGGAGATCCTTTTATCGGACTCAGTGAAAGCGCTATTCGTAAATTCCTTAATTCAGGAACAGATAAACTAAGCAAAGCGCTGCTGAGTCCGCAAATTGAAAAATTGACCTCTCAGGACGATCTTCAGCGCTGGTCAGCAACCTGTCACGGTGCTCCCATAGAAGAAGTATTGGGAAGACTCGCCTCGAACACCGGAATGGACATTCAATGGCAATTTGGCCCTGAGTCCATGGGTATCCAGAAAAGAATGGCAAGCCTCTACATGCCGGCGGTGACCACACAACAATTTGCTAAAATCGCCTCCGGATCGGTAGGCCTTCTTTCTGTGATCGATGACAACAAAATTATCATTTACAATATGGAAACCTATACTTCTCTTTCGGAGTTTGCATCACTGAACTGTGCCGAAGCGATTACACTCTGGGAACAGTTTCTTCTGAATTTCTACACCGATAAAAGAGTACCTAACGCCCATTTCGCCCTGGGCATGCTGTTCTCCCAAAAAAGTCAGGTCGCCAATGCGATCGCGGAATACAAACTGGTTGCTAATCGGTTCCCGCAAACGATTTTAGCGCCTTTTGCACTGCTTCATTCAAGTAAACTAAAAACAAATCTCAGGGATTATCTCGGTGCCCGGGAAGATCTGAAACAATTGGTCGAACAATATCCGGACAGTGAAATTTCAGGCAAAGCCTGTTTATACTTGGCCGATACCAGCTTTAAAGCGAAATTATACGATGAAGCCGAAAGGCTTTATCGAAAAGTGTACAACCTGAATTTCTCTACTGAATCTCATATCACTTCAGCCCTGGGAGCGGGCAACTGCTTCTTCAAAACTGAAAATTTCGAAGAAGCGAAAAAATGGATCGTTCGATATATCAATGAAAGCCTCTCGGCAGATATGCTGACCGAAGAACTTAACAATGCCTATATCCTGCTCGGAAAAACCAATATGCGGCTCGGGCTTTCCGAACAGGCGATCGAAGCATTTGAAAAAGCACTGACCGGCGAACTGCCAAGAGACCAGTATGTGCAAAACATCACGACACTCGTCAATGCCTACAACGAACAAAATGACTATGTCAGCTCACTGAACCTGCTTGAAAATATCAAGTCATGGCAGTTCTCGCAGAAGGAATCCACAGAATTACTGATTCTCAAAAGCAAAACGCTTCGCTTGATGGGACTGGAGGAAAAAGCCATCAGCGTTATCGGCGACAGGGCCGATTATATTCCTGATCCTCAGCTAAAAGCAATGTTATCATGTGAATTAATCCAATGTTATATCAAACAGGAAAAATACGAAATTGCTTATGACGAACTGACAGAACTGCTGGTGTACGCCAAGCCGGGACACCTTGCTCAGCAAGCCGCTTCACAACTGGCTGATATCTGTATGAAACTGAACAAGAATGCTCAGGCAATATCCATTTGTTATAAACTGCTCAATACAAATCCACCTGAGGAAATCAAAAACCAGGCCCTTAAAATAATGGCCGATGCTTATAAGCGGCAAAAAGATTATAACAAGGCCGCTTTGGCTCTTCTGGGACAATGGAAATGAATAATAATAAAATAAAAATATTCAAAACAACCGGCTCTAAAAACGGCTTGGGCGGCACCTCCGCTCGCCCTGTCATAGGCACGTTGACGTTGTTTGTATGCTTAACGAATCTTTGCTTTTCACAACAGATCACTACTCAGCTTGATCCGACAAATTTACTGATTGACAAACTTGGTAAAACACAAAAAGAAATAAAAAATCCCAAAAAACTTTCCGAATCGCAAACGAAACCCCAACCTTCGTCCGTCGAAGACAGAACCGGCATGATAGCTGTCAATTATTATGACAATAACTTCGATCTGCCTTTCCTTTCAATCTGGAATCAAAATAATAAGAAAAAACAAAATCAGAACACGCTCGAAACACCGGACGAACCTGAAAATACTCCCTCAGAGCTTACCAGCGATATCCTCGAATCGGACGATACACTAAATGAGATCGAACGTCAGCTCTGGAAAGACAGGATCAGCCTAAAGCAGGAAGAAAAACAAAATCCCAAAAAATCCGAATTGCAGCAGATCATCGAAAAAATAGAGGCTATTGAGCTTGAGCCCCAGTACAGAGACGCGGCCCCGATCCTGATTGTCGAATCCGTTGATACCAATACAATGGATGAAAGTCCGGCGCCGACCCGGGAACAGGACGGCAGCAAAGAAACAAAAAAGAAAAACAAAGCCTTGGAGATGCTTTCTCACACCACACTTAAAATCATAGACGCAATGTCCGAAAAGACTGAAAAAGTCGAAAATCCCTTTGAAATCGCGGAAATCCTTTTTCAAAGCGGATATCATAAAAAAGCGCTGGTCTATTACCAGCAGGCACTGGGAAAAATAAAAACGCAGGATCAGGACCCAACGCAGAAAAGAGCGTGGATCTTATACCAGTTAGCCAATTGCTTCAGAACATTCGATCTTCAAAAAGCCGCTCAGATCCATCGGCAGCTTATCACGGAACACCCGGAGTCTCTGTGGGCTGAACTGGCAAAAACACAATCAAAGCTGGTCGAATGGTATCGAAACGAAGATCCCGCAAAACTTGTTGAAACGGAAATGTCAAAAAAATAAAAAGGAAAAGACACGACGTGATAGACAAATACGATAATAACCGCTTCGAAACAGAAAATCTCTCCGCCGGTATCCTGACCGTCGGAGACGACGCTCAAGTCAACCAACAAATCCTGAAAGTTTCGGCGCACAAAGGGATCTACGCGCAAACCGCAAACGATACTTCCGAAGCGGCGGCACTCATTGAAAAAAATGACTATCGACTGATCTTCATTCAACAGCAAAATGACAATAAATCCGCTTTCGATCTTTTCGGCAAAATAAAACAAAATTATCCCGAGATGCCGGTGGTGCTGATCGCCGGAAAAGAAAAACCGGATCTCGAAACCGCTGTAAAAGCGATCAAAACAGGATTCTATGATTTACTGGTCAGACCCTTTGAAGAAAAAAGGATCGAAACGATTATTGAAACGCTTTCTCCCCATCACGAAATTCATTCGATCCGTGTCGAGAATGACCGGACGTTTTTTAAGATCGTCGGAAAAAGCTCAAAATTATTAAACACGATCAAACTGGCAAAAAAAGTCGCACCGACCTCGGCACCGGTTCTTATCAACGGCGAAAGCGGTACAGGAAAGGAATTGATCGCCCAGTTCCTTCATCATTCAAGCAATCGAGCACAGGGACCTTATATCAAGGTCAATTGCGCCGCATTGAATGAATCCCTGCTGGAAAGCGAATTGTTCGGTCATGAAAAAGGGGCGTTCACCGGTGCGCATCTTCAGCGCAAAGGTCGATTCGAAATGGCACATGGCGGGACGCTGCTGCTCGACGAAATCACCGAAACCCCGATGAGTTTTCAGGCAAAACTGCTTCGGGTCCTTGAACAGCAGGAATTCGAAAGGGTCGGCGGAACGGAAAATATCAAGGTGAATGTCAGGATCATCAGCACCACCAATAAGGATATCCTCGAGCAAATCGCCGAAGGCAAATTCAGAGAAGATCTGTACTACCGTCTCAGTGCCATCCGGCTGCAGGTCTCGCCCCTTCGAAACAGACCCGACGATCTGCAGGAACTCATCTGGCATTTCGTTAATCTGTATTCAAATGAAACAAAACGTAAAATTACCCGCCTCGATCCTTCGATGATGGAAATATTTAAAAGCTACTCCTGGCCCGGCAATATTCGTCAACTGAGAAATGTCGTCTTGACCTGTATGATACTGGGAACATCGGAAACATTAAACCTGGCGGACGTCTCCTGGCTGTTCGACGAAATGCAGCCGCTCGAACAGCAGCATAATCATAAAGTCACCGGGCTGGGAAACCTGCCGCTGG
>CAZNET010000019.1:9361-14823 GCA_964571885.1 uncultured Pirellulales bacterium | reverse complement strand
ACGATCTCGGCACCGAGTTCTTTATACGTATTGACCGCATCATTTATTGCTTTTTGAACCTGTTGGTCGGCCCCGGCGTTAAACTCGGGCACGGTCGCGATTTTGAGTTTTTCTACAGATGTGTCCAGATTTTCAAGATAGTGGCTAACAGCAGCCTTTGTTTCATCGACACTGGTGGAATCCGAAGGATCGTGACCTGCGATTGCGTTTAACAGCAACGCGGAATCTTCAACGGTTCTTGTTAACGGTCCGATCTGGTCAAGGCTCGAACCATAAGCGACCAGGCCATAGCGTGACACTCTGCCATAGGTTGGTTTTAATCCCACGACACCGCAGAAGCTGGCAGGCTGGCGGATCGAACCGCCGGTATCGGAACCCAGTGCAGCAGAACAAAGTCCCGCCGAGACCGCCGCCGCCGAGCCGCCGCTGCTGCCGCCGGGAACGGTGGTTGTGTCCCATGGATTGACGGTTTGCATCAAACCTGAATTTTCGGTACTCGAACCCATCGCGAATTCATCGAGATTGGTTTTGCCGAGAATGACGGCATCCGCTTTAAGCAGTTTTTCGATAACCGTCGCGTTGTAGGTAGCGTGAAAATTTTTAAGGATTTTCGATGCACAGGTAGTCGAGCCATAAGTCATGCACATATTGTCTTTTATCGCGATGGGCACACCGGCCAATTCACCGACCGGCTGACCTGCGGCGATCTTTTCATCGACCTGTTTTGCCTGCTCCAAGGCTTTTTCCTTGAACAGGCTGATATAGGCACCGAGGGTGTCGTTATGTACTTCGATCGAATCAAATATCGCCTTTGTCGCATCAAGGCTTTTGATGTCACCTGATCTTATTTTATCTCTAAGTTGTTTCGCGCTTAATTCGTTCATCTTGTCAATCGAGGTTATTTCTTTTCCAGTGAATGGTTAAGCAGCCAGTCATAAAGTTCGGGATTGTCATATGTCTGTGTCCAGCTATCGTGTTCGGCTTCGGGATAAATCGTCAGTTTCGCTTTACCGCCCGCGTTATTGACGGCTTGAACCATCTCTTTTGATTTCTGTACGGGTACTGCCTTATCTTTCGCGCCATGAAAGGCCCAGATCGGGACATTTTTCAATCGTCCTGCGAGGAACTTTTCGCCCCCGCCGCAGATGGGGACGACCGCCGCGAAACGGTCCGGCTGTTTTATCGCCAGCGCCCAACTGCCGAAACCTCCCATGCTCAGCCCTGTCAGATAAATCCTGGTTTTATCAACGTTATATTTCGATTCAATCTCATCAAGTAAAGCCGTCAATTCGTTAAGTTCCTGCGTCCACCAGCTATCCTTTGGGCATTGGGGTGAGATAACAATAAATGGAAAATCGGGGTCTTGGTCAACCATTTTCGGCGGACCGTGCTTTTTTACCAGCTCCAGGTCATCACCGCGTTCCCCGGCGCCATGTAAAAATAATATTAACGGCCATTGATCTTTGGTTGCATAATTCTCCGGTAAAAAAAGAAGATAACTAAGGGTTATTTTCTTTTTTATATCTTTATCAAGTTTTTTACTCTGCTGCTTTGCCATAACAACGTCTTCATTGCATCCGGTCAGTAATAACCAAAAAATATTGAATACAAAAATTATTTTTATCGTTTTCATTTTCATGCTCCGCCGGATTCGTCAAGAATTTTCGGTACTTTGAAGAATTCATTATCACGCTGAGGCGCATTGGCAAGTGTCTTTTCGACTCCGAGCGACTCTTTGGCAACATCCTCTCTGAAAACATTACTGACCGGCAGGCAGTGTGCCAAGGGTTCCACGTTTTCGGTGTCCAGTTCGTTCATTTTTTCGACGTATTCCAGAATGGAACTCAACTGTGTTGAAAACTGATTGATTTCAGCGTCATTCAGGTCCAGCCTGGCGAGCCTGGCAACCTTGATTACCTGATTTTTATCAATTTTATTATTCATCTATTCACTCGCATAAAAAAAGCGAAGTCCGACCGACTTCGCCTTGATTACTTTCAAAGTAGAACCAACTGCTTAGCCGGCCGTTTTTTGGGCAGGCTTATAATTTCGTTTTTGTGGTTTTTGGACAAGTCCCATTCGTATGGCCTTGGCCGAGACTTTGATACGGCAGACTTTGCCGTCAATCACGGCCCGGACTTTTTGAATGTTCGGTTTAAACTTACGTTTGGATATACCGGTGACTCTTCGACCGACACCCCCGAGATATTTGGCCTTACCACGACGGGCGATGCTTCTGCCGGATACCGTTTTTTTACCTGTAAATGCACATACTCTTGACATCTTAAACTCCTGTTCGTCTCAGAATAAACGTTTTAAAACATATATACTATGCCTTTTTAAAGAAAAAGCAAGGATAAACCTGAAATTTATCACAAGCACAATGTTTTTACTTAACTCCTTAAAAAATATAGAATTATGAGATATATTCATATACAGAGAGTTCAGTTGTAAAAAGACAAATATCCATAAATTTTGATTTGTTCGCTTTTTCAAACTCAGGATTGGTTTTAAGGCCTTAAAATACAGGGTATTGAGATTTTTGTCGATATATCGTATAATGTTAAGTTCGTAATGTTTTAAAGTATAATCTTTATGAAAATTTCCATTTATGGATATATTAGGAATATCGGCGTTCTATCATGACAGTGCGGCGGCATTAATCCGCGATGGTAACATTATCGCGGCAGCCCAGGAGGAGCGGTTTACCCGTAAAAAACATGATTTCGATTTTCCAAAGCACGCCGTTGATTACTGTCTTGAACAGGCACGGACCACCGCGGACAAACTTGACTATGTGGTATTCTACGAGAAGCCTCTGGTCAAATTTGAACGGTTGCTGGAGAGCTACATTGGTTATGCCCCATTGGGTTTTCGCCAGTTTATGCTGGGGATCCCGGTCTGGCTCAAACAGAAACTGCACCTGCCGAGAGAAATGGACAAAGCGCTCGATAAAAAATACAAGGGTCGGTATGTTTTTACCGAGCATCATGAATCGCATGCCGCCAGTGCGTTTTTCCCGTCGCCCTTCGAAGAAGCGGCCATTTTGACAATGGATGGCGTTGGTGAATGGGCGACCGCGACCTACGGAATCGGCAAAGGCAATAGGATCGAACTGAAAAAAATGATCAATTTTCCTCATTCATTGGGGCTATTGTATTCGGCGTTTACGTATTTTACCGGATTTAAGGTCAATTCCGGCGAGTATAAGCTGATGGGCCTGGCACCGTACGGCGAGCCGAAGTATTACGATATTATCATGGATCAATTGATTGATGTCAAAGAGGACGGTTCGTTTCGGCTGAATATGGATTATTTCCCATACTGTCATAAGACGGTCATGGTCGGCAAAAAATTCGAACAGCTTTTCGGAGGCCCCAGACGAACTCCCGAATCGCCATTAACCGAGCGCGAGATGGATATGGCGGCGTCGGTGCAGGCGGTCACCGAAGAGGTGATGATGCGAACCTCGAAGCACATTTACGAGCAAACGAAAATGAGAAATCTCGTGCTGGCGGGTGGTGTCGCGCTGAACTGCGTCGGCAACGGTCGGATCCTTCGCGAAGGGCCGTTCGAGAATATCTGGATCCAGCCGGCGGCCGGTGACGCGGGCGGAGCGTTAGGGGCGGCTCTGTTTTTGTGGTATCATCTTTTAGGTAATGAGAGAAGGGTTGGTGAAAGTGATTTACAAAGAGCATCGCTGCTGGGGCCGGCCTATACCAACGACCAGATCAAATCGTTCCTGGATGCATCTGAGGCGGTTTATCATTACATGGACGATGACGAACTTATCGATAAGGTCAGTGACCTGATCGCCGGTGAAAATGTGATCGGCTGGTTCCAGGGTCAAATGGAATTCGGTCCGCGGGCGCTGGGCAACCGCAGTATCATCGGTGACGCCCGCAGCGAGAAAATGCAGTCGGTCATGAACCTGAAGATCAAGTTTCGTGAATCCTTCAGGCCTTTCGCGCCGTGCGTACTCAGAGAGGATGTCGATAAATATTTCCAGATGAAGGCCAACCAGGACAGCCCGTACATGCTGCTGGTCGCGCCTGTTAGTGAAGCGATACGAACGAACCATCAGCAGATGCAGAACCTCAAGGGCCTGCAAAAACTGAAGTCCAAACGAAGTAATATACCGGCGATCACCCATGTCGACTATTCGGCTCGCGTTCAGACGGTCGATCCGCAGCGTCACCCGAAGATGCACCGATTGATGAGCGCATTTAAACAGAAGACCGGCTGCCCGGTTATCATCAATACCAGCTTCAATATCCGCGGCGAGCCGATCGTCTGTTCGCCCGAACATGCGTATCGGTGTTTTATGGCCACCGATATGGACGTGCTGGTCATGGAAAATTATATCCTGTATAAGAATGAGCAGCCCCAGGCTGAAAAACGTGACGTTGAAAAATACAAGGCCCAGTTCGAGCTGGATTAAAGGATAAAAGAAATGGCAATGATCGAAATTAACTGGCATCCTGAAGACAGGCAATTAAAGCAGTTCGGCGTTATCGCACTGGTCGCGACGATATTGCTTTCGGTGGCGCTGCATTTTCTGAAGGGCCTGCCGCTTGAATGGATGGCGGTGATCATCGGTTTCGGTATTATCACGTTTATTACCAGCTTGGTTTATCTCAAAGCGACCAAATATATTTTCCTCGGTCTGACACTGATAACACTGCCGATCGGCTATGTCGTCAGTTTTGTTGTTATGGCTGTTTTTTATTTTCTCGTCATCACGCCGGTCGCGCTGGTGTTCAGGATTTTCGGGCGCGATCCGTTAAATCGAAAATTCAAAACCGAAGAAGCCACCTATTGGGAAGATCATAAAATCACAACGAATATCGAACGGTATTTCCATCAGTTTTAAGAAGGACGTGATATGGCCGATAATCCAAAGACTAAAGATAATGAATTCAAAAAATTGGCTAGTCAAAAACGACAGCCGATCACTATTGAATTCATCCATTTCCTCAAACACAATAAAAAATGGTGGCTGCTGCCGATCATTATTATTCTTTTACTTCTTGGCATGTTAGTATTGCTCGGCGGAACGGCCATCGCCCCGTTTATCTACCCGCTGTTCTAAACAGGTTTGTTGAAAACCGATTTGATTTGAAGTTATAAATCAATTAAAGATACCCAGTGCCCTTAAAGCTTTTTTGGCATCTTCAAAATCGGGATCGGCTTCAAGGGCGGCGCGTAATTGTTTGACCGCTTCATTGCGTTTTCCCTGCTGCAGCAGGACCAACCCCAGGTTCGTGAGAATGGTAGGATTATTGGCGTCGTAAGTCACAGCTTTGCGATAGGTTTTTTCGGCTTCGTCTAATTTGTTCTGCCTGAAATAGATTTGCCCCATCAGATTGTACGCCGAAAGAAAATCAGGCTGACATTTGATCGCCATTTGATAATATCTGACAGCTTTGTTTAATTGTCCCTGTGCTTCGTACGCCTTGCCA
>CAZNET010000019.1:0-9351 GCA_964571885.1 uncultured Pirellulales bacterium | reverse complement strand
CGTAATAATGTTTGTTCAGCTTCACCGCTTCGCTGCATAGCGTAATAACCTTATCGAGATCCTTATATTTCATGTAAATCGACGCAAGCCTGATATGGATCAGATCGTAATGAGGAAATTTATCCTTCAGATAACTGTACTGATTCAATGTTAACTGGTCGTTTTTCACGCTTTGCTCGAGAAATTCGGCATATTTCCAATTAAGAAACCAGTCATTCGGATCATGTGCAATTGCGTATCGGTACTGCTGGGCTATTTCGTCCTTGTGTTGTTTTTCCAACGTTGCTTTCATTTGGTCTAATTGTTTCTGCATCTCTTCGACAACGATTTTGTTATCGAGCTGGTTGGTGAACGGAGGTTTTTTATAATAAGCGTTGATCAGTCTTTTCATAATGGTGTATTTATCCCAATCGGTATAGGCCAGATATCGTGCGCACTGATCCTGTGATATGAGTTGATAGTCCTGAGGCTTTTTTTTCCTGATCCATTCGGGAAGTTGCGGATCGATTGCCTCAAACAATGTTTTCGCGGCAACATAATTACCGTTAAATGTCATATGGACATGTTCATAAAAAAGATCTTTGCCGGCGATGCCGTGCGGGCTTGCCTCTTCGAAGGCGTTGACAATATCCGCAAAAACAATGTTTTTGTTTTCTTTACTTTTAGACACAATGCTTCTAATAACCTGATTGATATGTGTATCGGCACGAAAACGGAGTGTATCCAGATCACGGGCCAAAATAAAATATTCTTTAGCCTTGTCGAAATTATCCAGGGCAAGGTGACATCTTGCCATGCGAAAGTGAAGTTCGGCATATCTGTCATCCAAGGCAGCGGCTCGGTTGTAGATATTGACGGCTTCGGTATAATTTTGCTTGCCCTCGAGTTCGATACCCTTTTCGTAGAGTTGATCGAATTGATTCAATTGATCTTCTGATAAATTCTTTTGATGCATAGACGCAAAAGGCGGACAGTCTTTGAGATTACTGCCGACGGTACATAAAACAGCCTTTGCGTTATGCGCCATCGCTTCTTTTAGGATATCCTCGAGGTTTTGCTGATAATAGTGATAGACGATCTGCAGATTCGGCGAATCAGCGGGGACCTGGTTGCCGAGAAACATCTGAAGACCCTGCCAGACATCAGGCGCTTGGGTCGGTGCCATGGACTGGGCGATCGTCATGATCAACTGCCCCATCCGGGTCGCTTTGACGGCAATGCCCGTTCGTATCAGCCACAGAGGCGGCGTGATACTCGTAAAGACCGTGCCGGCTCCGTAAGGACCGACCACCTCGTTATTACCGAGATAAACGATCACCATATCCGGGTCATGCTCTGCCAGGTCGTCAACCAGCGGCAGGACCACATGAGAATTAATGGCCGGAACCGCCGCGGTGACGACTTCAAATGTGACGTCAGGATACTTTTGGCTCAGCATAACTTCCAGAAACCGGCTGAAACTGTACGAAGCATCGGGAATGCCCTGAGCCGCTGACGCTCCGGTGACAAAAATCCGGTATGTAGTGTCAGGTTTTTCGACAGGATATTTGAACGGCTCAAATTCACGGGCGATCATGGGAGGGAAAAAACGCCAGGGGAATTTAAGATTATCGCAATAATATTTTTTACCGTTTATCGAATGAGTGATCGTCGCCGAGGTGGGATACCCATAATCGATCACCCGCAGTGCGATCTCGATAAAAGCAAATAACAAAACAGGGATAATGATGATGGCGATAAACCGGAACAGCCATAATCTGGCACCGTTCACCGAGGGGATTTGAGTAATATCTTTTGTCTTTTCGGCGTTTTGATTCCTTTTCTTGTTTTTTTTACTCATTCATTATTCCGGTAATTGACGTCATTCATTTATGTTTTCACGGTAGTCGTTTTATACAGGTAATCAATCTCATTTGGTTTTAAGGGTCTGTATTTTCCTACCCCCAGACCTTTGCAGTTGATTTTGCCGATCTTGATCCGCTTCAGGGATTTTACCTTCAGACCCACTTTGGCGAACATGCGTCTGACCTGCCTGTTGAGTCCCTGTCTGATCGTAATTTCCAATTGTGACTCAACATTATTTTTTTTCAGTATTTTAACGGACGATCTTTGTGTTTTACCCTCAGCCAGCCATACACCTTTTTTGATTTTTCCGATCTGCTCCGGCGAGATTTTGCCTTTTACTTTAATGAGGTACGTTTTGGCCAGCTCATACCGCGGATGGGTTAACTTGTTGGTTAATTCATTGTCATTGGTAAGGATGATCAAGCCGGTACTTTCGGCATCGAGCCGTCCGACACAAAAGATCCGCTGTTGTGACGCCACCAAGTCAATCGCCTTTTTTCGACCCCGCGGGTCCTTGTTCGTACAAATAATGTTTTTGGGCTTATTGAGGAGATAATACTCTTTCGGCGCAGGGCGGATTTTTTTACCATTGACGGTAATGTTATCCTTCTGGGGATCGGCAAACGCCGGCAGCGTATCGACCACCTTGCGGTTGACGCGAACTACCCCTTCGAGAATCAACTGTTCACATTTTCGCCGCGAATCAACGCCCGCAGCGGCCAGCACTTTTTGTAATCTTTCTTCAGCCATCAGATAAATCTTTACGATAAACAAATATTTATTCTATACCTGTGTTTGGCTATTATATACAATTTGGCAACAAATAAAAAGACCATATAACCGAGTAAATAAAATGATCACGACCATTATTTTCGATCTTGACGATACCCTTTACAATGAAATCGACTATTGTAAAAGCGGTTTGAAAGCCGTTGCGAGATTTCTGGCGGAAAAATTACCGTATGATGCTTCACCGCTTTTCGAACGTTTTTGGCAGCAATTCTGCGAAGGCGACCGAAGGCGCATATTTGATTCAGTTCTTGAACGGCTTGGGATTGAATATAATCCGCAACTGATAAAATCGGCGATCACCTGTTATCGCAATCACGAACCGAATATTTGTCTGTCCTCAAAAAACAGGATTTTACTGGAGCAGTTGAGGAAAAAATACAAACTCGGCCTGCTGACGGACGGTTTTTTACCGGCCCAGGAGCTCAAAGTGAAAGCTCTATCTATCGAGTCGTATTTTCAGTGTATTATTTTTACTGAAAAGCTTGGCAGGGAGTATTGGAAGCCCTCCCCCAAAGGTTTTGAAAGATTGCTCAGGAACCTCGATTCAAGCCCTGAAACGGCGGTTTACGTAGCTGATAACGAATTGAAGGACTTTATTGGGCCGAATCGATTAGGTATGTTCACGATCAAATTTGACAATTCTCAAGGCCTTCATAAAGACGAATCAGCCGATCCGGACGCCAAGGCGGATTTATCAATTTCTGAACTCGAAAAGGTGCCGGCAATTCTTGAAAACCGATAAACTCTGGTGTATTATAGTCCGTATAGCTACTACAGCAGAAAGAAAAGGCCTATAAAATCAAACTTTGAGTACACGAAATCAGCGAAAGCCTTGTTTTTTTGTTGACTTATAAGGCAAATCAGACGATAATATAAAACCTAAATAGCCTAATTTTTGTATTTTGTTGATTCAAGGAGTATAAATATGGCGATCGGCCCAAGAAATGAAACCAAAGGCTGGCAAATTTCGACCATCGTATTTGTAAGTTTATTTTTGATTGCAACCGCTGTGGCAATTCTATACATCTACAAAGCGGAGGAAAGCAGCCAGAGAGCTACCGATTTACAGAATCAGATGGATGAGCTGGCGACCAATGCCCAGTGGCAAAACCGGGGGTCTCTTATTGGTTCGAAAAAAAGCAATGAAACCTATATTGGAAAAATAAACGAGTACCTTAATCAGGCCGTTGGCTTGATTCTGGGTTCTCCCGTTGAACAGACGTCTGCGGAAGTCAAGATTGACAATTCGCTCACCGGTGTCCGGGACGTTTTTTCGGCCGTCTCTCAGAATTATCCTAATCTTTCGGCGGATCCGAATACAACAGGCCTTGTGCGAATGGTTGAAAAACTCAAAAATCAAATCGATAATGCGACGCAGTTACAAATGGACCTTAGCCAGCAGCTTGATGATCTCCAAAAAAGATTTGATCAGACTCAGGCGGAAAACGCTGAGAAAGAGCAAATGCTTCTGGCCGAAAAAGAGGAATATAAACAGCAGGTTGACAATATTAAAAGCGACTACGAAGATCTTAAAGCTCTCACTGAACAAAGCACCAAAGAGCAGGTACAAACCCTCATCGAGCAGCTTGAAAAGGAAAGAACCAACAGAAGAAATATTCATCAGGATCTGCTCAAAACCGAAGCAGAGTTGACGATCGCTCAAAACAAACTACTCCAGACCCAGCAGAAGCTGGAAGGTATCGTTCCTCCGCCGGATATTGAAATTCAGGCGTTTCAACCGGACGGCCAAATCATTTTGATTGATGATCAGGCCGGTATTGTACATATTAATTTAGGCAGCGATGACCAGGTTTACAGAGGTTTGACTTTTTCGGTATATGACAAAAACGCTCCGATTCCAAAAGACGGCAAAGGAAAAGCGGAGATCGAAGTTTTTAATGTAGGCAATAAGATCAGTGCCGCAAGAATCATTAAAAGCACCGTAAACCAGCCTGTTCTCATGGACGATATCGTCGCCAACTTGATATGGGACAGCGACCAAAAGAATATTTTTGTTGTCACCGGTGATTTTGATCTGGACGAGGATGGACAGGCGGATTACAAAGGTGATGAAAAAATCAAGGCCTTGATCGAAAAATGGGGTGGTGTGGTTACCGACAGAATCACGGTGGATACCGATTTTGTGATTCTCGGCGAACCGCCGAGTCCTATGCAAAAGCCAACGTTCGAACAAATGGAAATCGATCCGCTGGCGATGGATAAATATGAAAAATCTCTTCAGGCACTTGATAATTACAAACAGATTCAATCGCAGGCGAATCAGTTCGGTGTTCCTGTTTTCAATACTGACCGGTTTTTATATTTTACCGGCTACAAGACACAGTCTCTCAGGGCCGGAGCTTTTTAAGGATTTCGCCGGAAGGTTCGATTCCGATCGAAGCAATATAAATTCGACCGGTATATTGCGCTGAAGGTTCACAGGTAAATCCTTTTTTTACAGCGACAAATGTCACTGTTTGTTCGGCTTTGACGGCGATTCCAAGGGGTTTTCCCGTATCACAATCAAGTCCTGAAGGAATATCCACCGCTACTATCGGTTTTTTCAAATTATTTAAGGTGTCAACAAGATTCAGAAACGGCTGCTTCAGCGTACCGTTCAATCCGGTTCCGAACACGGCGTCTACAACCAAATCCGAGTTTTCCGCGAGAGATTGTATGTTTGAATCAAGGGGGCCGCTGTCTACTGTGATTTCTGTGATGTCTGACGTGATTTGCTTGAGGATGTTCAGATTGCCCAAGGCCTCGCCTTTGATTTTTTCCGTTGGACCGCAAACAACTGTTTTTACATGCCAGCCGGTATTGAGCAGATGCCGTGCGATCACATAGCCGTCGCCGCCGTTATTGCCGGTCCCGCAAAAAATACAGACTTCAGGTTTTTTCAAACCGGCAAGTTTTTGCTTAATCAGTTCGGCGCAGCTTCGGCCCGCGTTTTCCATCAATACGGCCCCGGCAATTCCAATCGTGTTGATTGCGAATGAATCAAAGGCTCGGACCTGTTGACGCGTCATCACCAAAAAATCTTTGTTGCGTTCGTAAATTTTCATAAATTCGATTATACCGTTTTATTTACCGACGTCAATTGACATAGCCGGTTTGAGTGTTTACAATCT
Organism: uncultured Pirellulales bacterium; assembly: GCA_964571885.1. GTDB lineage: Bacteria > Planctomycetota > Phycisphaerae > Sedimentisphaerales > Anaerobacaceae > CAZNET01. The sequence continues at coordinate 3,583 of CAZNET010000019.1, read as the reverse complement.
GAAAAAGTTAATGGATGAAATCCAATGCATATTTTACTGACAAATGATGATGGTATTTTTGCTCCGGGCCTGGCGGCCTTGTATAAAGAACTGATTTCCCTCTGGGATGTGACGGTGGTTGCTCCGGCCGACAGTAAGTCAGGTGCCAGCCACAGCATCACCATTCATCAGCCCTTAATGTGTAACGAGGTGGATATCCATGATCAGTTTACCGGCTACAGTGTGCACGGTTCACCGGCCGACTGTGTCAAACTGGCCTTTATGCAGCTTTGCGAAAGACCTGTCGATTTGGTTGTGGCCGGCATCAACAACGGAGCCAATGTCGGAATCAATATTTATTATTCCGGAACCGTGGCTGCCGCGATGGAAGGAGCGTTTTTGAAAATCCCGGCTGTGGCCATGAGTCTGGCGCGGGAAGATGAAATGGATTTCGAAACGGCGGCGAAACACGGCATGGCAACTCTGAAACAACTGCTGCCGATTCAAAGCGGTGATGTGATTAATATCAATATTCCACAATTGAATAATGGAAAACCCAAAGGAATTAAAGTCGTGCCCCAATCGACGCAGGCTTTTCAGGAATATTATATTCATAATAAAGACAACCGCGGCAATTCATCATATCAGCTCGCGGGCGGCGCACATTTGACAGATCAAATCGTTGCAGATACCGGCTGTCTGCTTGAAGGGTATATTACCGTTACCGCTCTGTCGCCCGGAATGACAAATTATGAAAAAAACAGACAACTTGAACGGATCCCCTGGACGGTCATGGGGTGAAACTATTTTTAGCGCTGATAATTTCATAAGGAGCGCTTATGGCTAAAAATAAAAAAACAAGTTCGGCTAAGTCCGGTCAGATATGTATCGTAACCGTCACAGGAGCGGATCAGGTCGGTATCATTGCAAAAATTGCCAATGCCATGGCGAAAGCGAATATCAATATCGTTGATGTCAACCAGAAAATTATGGAGGATTATTTCGTGATGACCATGGCGGTTGATATCGCCGAGGCGAATGTCGCGATGGAGACGATAAAAAAGAAGCTCGATGCCGTTGGTAAGGAGATGTCACTGAATATCACCGTGCAGGATGAAAATATCTTCAAAGCGATGCACAGGATTTGATCATGAGAATATCCGTCGAAGAAGTTTACGAAACCGTCAGGATGACGCTGGATCATCATTTCGATATTCGCACGGTCACGCTTGGGATCAATCTCAAAGACTGTATCGGCTCGGATGTCGGCAACGTCTCGACGCTGATAAAGAAACGAATTATCGAAAAGGGCAAAGCGCTCAATACCAGAGCCTCGGCCCTTGAACACAAATACGGCATCCCGATTACGAACCGCAGGATATCGGTAACGCCGATATCGCTTTTACTGGAACCTTTAATCCGACAGAAAAGCGCCGCGATTCGTCTTGCCAACGCGCTTGACCTGGCGGCGAAACAGGCGGATATTGATTTTGTCGGCGGCTTTGGTGCGTTGGTTCATAAGGGGATGACAAAGGCTGAAGAAAAGCTCATCGCCGCGATTCCCGAGGCGCTTTCAAAAACAAACAGGGTGTGTGGTTTTCTGAATCTGGCATCGACCCATGCCGGGATCAATATGGATGCGGTGGAGATGTTCGGTTATACCCTCAAGTCGCTGGCCGAGCGAACAAAAAAAGGTATCGGCTGTGCCAAGATCGCAGTTTTCGCTAATGTCCCCGAGGATAATCCTTTTATGGCTGGCGCGCACCACGGTATCGGGGAACCGGACTTTTCACTGAATATCGGCATCTCCGGACCGGGTGTCGTTCACGATGTTGTTTTACAAAACCCTAAATGTGATTTGACTCAATTGTCGGAAGTCATCAAGCGAACGGTATTCAAAATCACTCGTGCCGGAGAACTGATCGGCAGAGAACTCGCTCAGGATATGGGTGTTAGTTTCGGTATTGTCGATATCTCGCTGGCGTCAACGACCTCCGCCGGGGATTCGGTTGCACGAATCATCGAAGCGATGGGGGTAAAGCAGATAGGACTGCCCGGTTCAACCGCGGCACTGGCGATGCTGATGGACGCGGTCAAAAAGGGCGGTGCAATGGCGTCGGGTAATGTAGGCGGATTGTCAGGAACTTTCATTCCCGTCAGTGAGGATGCCGGTATGATCGAAGCGGTCAAAAAGGGCGTTTTGTCGCTCGATAAACTCGAAGCCCTGACCAGTGTCTGTTCGGTCGGTCTCGATATGTTCGCGGTGCCCGGCAATACCCCGGCGAATGTGCTTTCCGCGATCATTGCCGACGAACTTTCGATTGGCGTTATCAATCATAAAACCACGAGTGTCCGGGTCATACCGGTGCCCGGCAAAAAAGCCGGTGATATCGTGCATTTTGGCGGACTGCTGGGCTCGGCGCCGGTTATCAAGGTTCCCAAAACCGCTGCGGAAAACTTTATTCATCGCAAAGGCAGAATACCGTCGCCGATACAGGCGCTTCGAAATTAGGTATAAAAATTTAAGGTTCTTTACATTATGTTCAATTTTACGAATCAACCCTGGACGCTGCTGATCATTGGTTTGCTGATCGCTGTGATTGTTTTTATGTACAGAGATTATCTCAAGCCCAGAATAAAATTGATTTTATTCCTTGCAGCCCTTGGCGTCATCACTGCCGGTTTTGGGATTGATCATTTTTTTGTCAGTGACAAGGAGCAGATCAAAAATGTTATTCTGACCGCTTCGAAAGCGGTTGAAAATGAGGATGTGCAAACCTTTGCAGAGACGATCTCGGATGATTACCGGGATTCGCGGCATACGACAAAACAACAAATTCTCCGATATTTCAATTGGCGTTTAAATAAACCTTTAATTAAAAAGAATATTACGCGGATTCGACCTTTCGAGGTTAATTCAGATCAGGCCACGGTCTTTTTTACCGTTCGGGTTTTGTTTGAAGAAGAAAGCTGGGTTTACCGTGACTATATGCAGCAGATACCCTTTGGTCTGGAAGTGGAACTAGAAAAAGAAAACGGAAAATGGCGTATCATCTCAGCCGAACTGAAAACAATGAATCTTCAGCCGGCTCAGTGGGAAAGTATTTATTAGCCATTCAAGACCGCTGTTTTACTTTTCGGCTTTATAATGTCTTTCATATTCCTCAATGATTTCAATGATAAATTCATTGCCTGTTTTTCTGGCCAGATCAACCGTATCCATCACATAATATTCATAATCCATGCTTAAATCCGCTCCCGAAACCAAAAGAAGCGCAACACTATCGGCATGTTCATTCATAATTGCCTGATGCAGAGGCGTTGCACCTGAATGGCTATAGACATTTGGCTTAGCGCCGTATTCGAGAAGCAATTCCACCAGTTCGAAATTTCCATGCTTCGCCGCATAAATGATCGGAGGGTCCTGTTGCGCCGCGATGTGTTCAATATCGGATCGGGATTCATTTTGGCTGAAATCTTCTCCGTTCGGCTCAACACCCTCTTTCAGTAATTGCATTGCCTTTTGAAGGTTATTTGTTCGGCAGGATTCCACTAATGCCATATACTGTCGTGCTTTGATTTCATTTTTCCGCGGATATAAAAT
>CAZNET010000018.1:14040-14835 GCA_964571885.1 uncultured Pirellulales bacterium | reverse complement strand
CAGCGGCGCAAGCTGTCTGAAAAGCTCCTTAGCGAATACGGGATTCTGGGTCAGGTTGTCATCGACAAAGATGAAAAATTTCTCGTCAAAGGCCGCTACCTCGGCGACGATATCCTCAACCGCCCTGCAATAATGGTTCGCACCATAAAACGCGCTGATCGAGCAGAACGTGCAGCGGTTCTTACAGCCCATCGTCGCATAGGTGGCGTTGACCGTCAGGTATCCGTTCTTTTTGATCAGTGCTCTCGGTAAGGTCACCGGAACCGGCGCGTCAGCGTTACCGATATAACGTCTCTTCAAACTGCCCTGCCTGAAGTCATCAATTAACTGCTGCCAGGCGCCCATGGCTGGTCCGATCACCATCGCATCGCAGTGAGGTTCCGCCAAATGCGGATTCAGGGTCGTAAAGTAACCGCCAAAAACTACGGTGACACCTTTGCCGCGAAACTGTTTGGCAATTTCAAAAGCTCGCGGCGCGGTCGATGTCAACGTTGTGATGCCGACCAGATCGAAATATTCGTCGAATGGAACCTCATCGATTTGTTCGTCAATGAGTGTAATATCCGCCTCATGGGGTGACAATTTCGCAACCGTTAAAAGCGACAGCATTGAAAAGCGAAATGACCGGCCGTTAAAAATTCGTTTTTTCCCGATATTTCTCCAGTTTCCCGAAGCGGGCGCGATCAGTAAAATTTTCATTTTCTATCTCCTGAAAGATGGTTTACCGGTTAATAGTTAATATGCGAAAGATATGGCTGTAATCCCACCGATTCTCCCTGCCTATAAACGACGTGG
>CAZNET010000018.1:0-14030 GCA_964571885.1 uncultured Pirellulales bacterium | reverse complement strand
CCGGTTAATAGTTAATATGTGTACCATGTCTGCAAAAAATTTTCCTTATCTCTTATCATCCATAAATGTAAATTGTTTTTTCAACCCGATTGGCACGTAAATGATTAAAACGAGCACGCTCAAAACCACGGGCCAGTGACCGGCCCTGCTGAACAGTGTTACCTGCGAATAAAGAGGCACCTCCGCCGTAACATAGCCAGGCCCCTGCTTAAAATGATCCATCGAAGCAAGTACTTTGCCGGTCGGCGAAATTATCGCACTGATGCCGTCGATCGCCGCCCGCACGACCGCATAGCGTGACTCGATGGCCCGGTGAATACTGCTTTGGAAATGCGCGTCCTTGACCTGGTACCAGTCCAGGGTCGGAACCGCCACAACCGCCGTCTTTATCTTGCCGTATGCCCGAGAAATCGAAATAAAATTATCGTCCTGGCAGATCATCGTACCGATCCGATGCCCCTCGATGGTAACGTCGATAACCTCGCCGGTGCCCCTGTTAAAATTTTCAAAAGGCGTCAGGTAGGTCTTCAGATACTCCGCCGCGACCCGACCTTCATCGTCTATGACAACAAGCTTATCCTCGTCAGCGTTCAGATCGCCGTAGCCGACCACTAAATACATATTATTCTCATCGGCGATCCGCTTGAACAGATCGAACCAGTAACTTTTATTCGTACCCGAAAAAATAAATGCCAATTCCGGTGTCACGACAAGATCGGCTCCCTTTCGGGCCGCTTCGATACAGGGCCGTTCGAATAAAGCATCAAAACCTGCCTCACTCTGGACCTGAATGTCCGAGTCACTGAGCCACCCGACCGCGGCGACCTTCATCGTCCCGACGGGTTTATAACTTAAAACATACAAATCCGATACGCCGACCGCAACAATTAGAACCGCTATGATTAAAGCAGCTTTTCTCCTGTATTGTTTATTCACGATCGCTGTTGCTGTTAATGCCTGCAATGTCACCACGACGAAACTAATGCCTGTGATTCCCGTCAGCGATGAGAACGCGATCACCGTCGGATATTTTGACCAGCACCGTGTGATCGACTGGGCCGTTGCGAAAAAAGGCACCAGGGTAAAGTTCAGCCAGTCGAGAACGACAAACAGCGCGCCGACCATGACCGCCCCGGCGAGGCAATACCTTCGCACCAGCCCGGCCCCGGCAACCGAGAAAATGACAAAAACCAGAACAAAATCCAGTAGAAGGATCAATGTCACCGGCGCGGGCAGCTGATGTACGATCAATTGAACAAGAATATAACACAACCCGACATAAAATCCCGCCGCGAACCGGCCGTACAAACTCGTACCTTTTCGCAATACAAGCACCATCACCGGCAGCAGCGCAACCAACTGCAACGGAGCCAACCCTGGAAATACATTCGGCACCGCAAATAAAATCCCGCTGACAATCCCCGCCAGCCTTAACTTGTTCAGTGAAATACCGTTTCGTAGCTCGCGATTTTCGGGTTCCTCGATCATTTTCTAAGTTCCTTTCTGATCGCTTCTGTTATATTGATCAACTGACTCTGCTGAGTATCGGACAAATGCCCCATAAGCTCCTGAACCTGTTGTCTGTAAAGCGGCTCTATCACCGACATAAGCTGTTTTGCCTTTTCGGTGGCCTTTACGATCTTATATCGCCGGTCCTCGGCGGCGGTGCGGATGACCAGTCCCGCCTTTTCCATCCGGTCGATCAGCGAGGTAATATTGGCCCGATTGACCAGCATCATATCGCTCAGCGACGCCTGGCTGAGACCCCCGGAATCGTCCGCATGGTAGATCAGCAGAGATATAACGTTATATTGAACATCGGTTACGCCAAAAGGCCGAAAAAATTCATCGGCTCGCTTTTTCAATATCGAGGCTGTATAATAAATACTCAAAAGAGCCTCGTGTCCGGGCAGTTCGAAAGGCCTTTTCATTCCTAACTCGTTTGCTAAACTCATCTTATATGTACTCCATAAATCAAATACTTGTTTATCTATTAATCATATATACATATACTATATACCACTTATCATAAATGTCAAGGAAAATTTTAACATTTTTCAAATAATTTTAAGAAAAAATCGAAACAAATTCCCTATTTGCGCAACTATATATTAGTAAGGCTAAAAACGATACATGATAAGTTTGCTGTAAATTCGGCAACGACCCGCTCGAAAACAGCAAATGAAATCCTCCCTTCGGCTGGCTCGCAACGGGCCAGCCATTTTTATTATATCGATTTATAGAAAATCGAGCCAAAAATGGTTACGGCTTGTTCTTTTCGTCAGGCTTGCTTTTTTGACGCTCTTGCTTGAGATGATCAAGTTCGCTGAGTATCTTGAGCAAATGTTTTTGATCGGGATTAATTTCCAGTGATTTCCGGACCGCCTTTTTAGCCTTCTCTAATTGACCGGTCATAACATAAAGCCTGCCGAGATTTTCAAAGGCCAAAGCCGAACGCGGATTGTATTGAAGCGCGGAAACAAACGATTTTTCCGCCAAGGCGGGTTTCTTCAGGGCCATCAAAGCAATTCCCATCTCGATATACACATTAGGCAGATTCGGCTGATGATGTAACGCTGTGGCGAAAAACTTAACTGCTTTCTGATAATCCTTCTCATAGAGAGCCTTCTGTCCGTAAGCCGCCCAAAGCGTATAGTCATCGACCAGATTTACGTCTGTTATCCTACTCAGCGATTCACCAAGACGGTTGACGACCTCACCATAATCGGGTTTAAGCGACAACGCATAACGGTACAGTAAAACCGCGTTCCGGGTATCGCCCTTCGATGCAAAATCGTCACCGAGCTTCTTATAGGTCACCGGTGAGACCAGCTTCTGCTCCCCCGCCGCAAGGTTTCGGTCAGTGATCACCCTTTTGACAGGATCGGGTGAATTAAACAGCTTCAGGTCATAAACCGGAATATAATCGAGCTTCGGGGCAGGTTCGGTTCGGTTGCCGATACGGAAAATACGATAATTGAAATTCTGGTGAACCAACTGGAATTTTTCGAGCTGATCGGGTTTGAAGTGAAGCATGGCCGCGGCACTGCGGGCCGGAAGCTGCTCGAAGCCGGCGATGTAACGCAGCGAACCGGGACGATACCTCAGCGTCATATTGGAATGATAAATGAAATAGTCCACACCGTATTTTTCACACACCTGATAAAAACTCTCGGGATCCTTATAGAGTGACGTGTAAACTTCCCTGACTTTGTCACGGATCCGTTGCGACTCGAACTTGGGATGCAGAATGACGGGCCGGTCACCGTAGGCGGCGATCGACGCACCGAGCTCAAAGGTACTCAGCACCGCGTCATTGGGATCGGTATGCTCTTCGAGATAACTCAGCACATCCTCGACTTCGGAAAGGGAGGGTCGAAACGGAATAAGTTTCAGTCTGGAAAAAGAATAAACCGCAAAACCCAGACTGCCGGCGACCGCCAACACAACGATCACCCTGAGCAGTTTGTCCTTCATTGTCACCAGCAATCCGATGTTCAGCGCGAGAAAGAAGATCGCGAACACACACAAACGGTAAACCAGTAAAAACAATAATACCGTTGCCCCCGCCAATACCGCCGCCAGGATCTGCTCCCGGCTCGCTTTGCGTGTCACCGTATCAAGAACGTTCCAGAACAACACCATCCCGCCCACAAACAGCGAACTGGACAGCAGCAATGATACTTCCTGCGACCTCGGACTGACGAATGACGATGACCAGGTGACTTTTATTTCGAACGGCAGCACCGACGGATCGACCGGCAGACCGGAGTAATATTTGACCTTGTTGATCAGAAAATCGTAGATATAGGAAAGGCCGCCGAGCTGCCGCTGGACGATAAAACCGATCCCGACAAAAACCAGAATGGTCGCAAAGGCGGAAATCTTCATTTTTCCGCCGCGGATACCGAACCTCGGCAGCACCCACAGGATCACACAAAAGGCGTAGCTGACCATCAACGGATATGAAGCAATCATATATTTACTTCTCAGCACAGGCAGCGTCAGTGACGCGATCACCAGGCCCCCCGTAAGAACGGCCAGACTGACCTTCGGAAAGTCGCCCTCCTTCTGCAGTAAATAAACGATCGCCAGCGAACCAATGAACAGCGTCAGATAGAACTGGGTCAGATGCCACGACGCCAGCGCAATGATCAGCAGAACCGTCCCGGTCAGTGACATGAAAACGCTGTCTTTTCGAAGACAATACACGAAACAGGCGAAACTGAAAAAAATGAACGGCAGCGCGAAATCCTCGCGAATAAACGCCCCCCCCGCCGTTCGCAGAAAACTGGCCGGGGCCGCCGTATAGAAAAAAGCGGTAACAATCGCCGCCCAGTCCGACCGCCACATAAATTTTGCCGTCAGATAAATGGCGATCACCGACAAAGACGAAAAGATCGACGTAAACCAGATAAGATATGTATGCAGGGCCATGCCCTTAAAGAACCATCGATAGATCGTCCCGGCCACCCGCTCCATCACCGGAGTGATATACTTTTTCGTATTCAGACCCTCGGGGTACTGTATCTGAGTATCGATTTCTGGGATATTCTTACCCTTCGCAACCATCTCGAAATGACGAAAATGGAACGCTCCCTCAGTCCAGTAATACCCCGTCTCATCACCCGAATCGTAAAAAGGCATATCCATCTGCCTGTCAATCTTGTAATAACCGATCCACGCAAACAGGATAATCAGCAGAACGATCGGCAGCTCCCTCAGATAAGGCCTGAGCCTCTCGAATGCCGCCATGCCGCCAATCTTGTTTTGTCCTGTATCCTTACCCATCGGCGAAAATTTATCATTACACAAACCCATTGTCAACAAAAACTTATCACACTATTATTTCCTGATATTTTCCGTAATGTCTGCTGTAATACAGCTAAACTGTGCGATAAACCTCATTATGGGGAAAAATTAAACCACAAAGGAAAAAAGAGCACAAAAATTTGCAGGATAAATGCTTATCCCGCCAATCCACCGCCTCGTGCGGTATGCACCGAAGCATGAAATGGATGGTTTTACTCGTTTTGAATAGTTGAATTTGCCCGTTTCGATGTCAAATAGCGGTTTTTTCGAATTTCTACATCGGGATTTAGGATTTTGCCGCCCGGCTTTCAATATCATCCCTACCTCCTATTTTATCATGCAGACCATTGATAAATTATTGATTTATGTTAAAATCAAGTGTTTATGACAATATAGCGTTTTTTCAATGAAAAAGTGAGTATAACAAGTGTTTGATTCGTTGACGCAGAAATTTAATTCGGTTTTTAAGTCGCTTTCCGGCAGAGGCAGGATTACCGAGGCCAATGTCTCCGACGCGATGCGCGATGTTCGCAAGGCGCTGCTCGAAGCCGACGTCAATTACAACGTCGTCAAGCAGTTCTGCAAGGATGTCAAAGAGGCAGCCATGGGCGCCGAGGTTGTCAAATCCCTTCATCCCGGCCAGGTCATGGTCAAAATCGTCAACGACGAACTGACGCGTCTGATGGGACCGGTGGATACGCGAATCTATTTCGTTTCACCGGGACCGACCATCATTATGCTGGCAGGGCTGCAGGGCTGCGGTAAAACCACAACCGCCGCCAAGCTCGGTAACTACCTGCTCGGCAAAAATAAAAAGCCTCTGCTGGTCGCCGACGATCTGCAGAGACCCGCGGCGATCGAACAGCTCAAGGTCCTCGGCGAACAACTCGGGATCGATGTTTACGCTGAGGACAGCAAGAACGCGGTCAAGGTCGCCAAGAACGCAGTCAAACACGCAAAGAAAAACAACAACGATGTCATCGTGCTCGATACCGCGGGCCGGCTGCATATCGATGAGGAAATGATGACCGAGGTGCAGAACGTCGCCAAGGCGGTGACACCGCACCAGATCTACCTGGTCTGCGATTCGATGACCGGCCAGGACGCGGTGAACTCGGCCAAAGAATTCAACGAAAAGCTCGAACTCGACGGGGTCATCCTCACCAAGCTCGACGGTGACGCCCGGGGCGGCGCGGCACTGAGCGTCAAGGCGGTCACCGGCAAACCGATCAAATTCATTGGTGTCGGTGAAAAGCTTGACAAGCTCGAGGAATTTCATCCCGACCGAATGGCCAGCCGCATCCTCGGCATGGGCGATGTGGTGACACTCGTCGAAAAGGCGCAGGAACAATTCGATGCCGAAGAAGCCGAGAAAATGCAGAAGAAAATGGCCAAGGGAAGTTTCGGCTTCGATGATTTTCTAAAACAGATGCACTCGATCAAGCGGATGGGCGGCATGAAAAGCATGCTCAAACTGCTGCCCGGAGCCTCACAGCTCGGCGACCTGGATCTCGACACCAATGAACTTAAACGCACCGAGGGAATGATCCATTCGATGACCCCGGAAGAAAGACAAGATCCTGAATTGATCGATTCGTCCAGAAGAAGACGTGTCGCCGCCGGCGCTGGTGTTCAGCCTCAGGAGCTGGCGAGCCTGGTCAAAACCTTTAGGCGCAGCCGGGATATGATGAAAGCTATCAGCGGCGGAGCCGGCGGCGGGCTCAAATCGCTCATGAGCGGCGGGATGAATTTCGGTTCTCTGGCACAGATGATGCAGCAGGGAAGGAAAATCAAACGGCGATCCAAACGCAAAAAAGTCGCACGGCGAAAACGCGGGAAAATCAAAAAACGATGAAACAGAAAATAACTGTTGAAAAATACCTGAAAAAATTGTATCGTTTCGCGGACAGTGACTACGGCCATATGATACGTCAGCAATTCGCCGATAATCAGGGCTCCAGTGAGCTGGCGATGCTGATATCGCCGAGCAAAGAAGAATTGGACCAGCTTGAAAAGGCCGTGGCGATTATGACCGAAGACGAAAAAAACAATGCCGACAATCTGAATGACGAACAGGTTCAGAAGATCGCCGCCGATGCGGACGTCGACGCGGCGAATCTGGCGATCTTCTTTAACGGCTATGCGTTACATTGTAAACGTGTTTCGTGACCGGCACCGGGCCCGTCGCGGAAATTCATGATAGATAAAAGAAAGGAACCAAAATGGCAGTAAAGATCAGAATGAAACGATTGGGAAGAAGGCACCGGCCGTTCTTCAGAATTAACGCCGTGGACGACGCGACACCGCGAAACGGACGAATCCTTGAAAAGCTGGGCCATTACGACCCGATCGAAAAAGACAAAGAAAAACAGCTCGTGCTCGATCTCGACCGCGTAAAGTTCTGGATCGACAAAGGAGCGGTGCCCTCGGATACAGTGTCCGAGATGCTTGAAAAACTCGGCATCAAGACCAAGGCTCTTGAAGAACGTCGGGCCCGCAGAGAACGGGCAAAAGAGATCGCAAAAAAGAAAGGCAAATTTTTTACCAAGGCGCAGAAAATAGCCGCTGAAAAGGCCGCCGAAGAGGCAAAGATCAAGGCTGAACAAGAAGCCAAGGCCGCCGAAGAAGCTAAAAAGAAAGCCGAGGAAGAGGCCAAGAAAAAAGCCGAAGAACAAGCCGCCGAAGAGGCTGCTAAACAAGCTGAAGCTAAAACCGAAGAATCTGAGACTCCTGCTGAAGAAAAAGCCGAAGAGAAAAAAGACGAAGCATCGGAAGAAAAATCAGAATAACAGAGTTTTAACGTTAGATTTCCCAAAAGGCATCGTATCATCACGATGCCTTTTTTCATATATAAAGCCACAAAATATTCAATCCAGGTGTAGCGAAAAAATAAAATTTTATAGAAATTTCATACTTTTCTTTGATAAAAACGGTTATAGTGATGCTCTATATTAAGAGTTAAATATATGATTAATTTTTTTAGAGGATAAGAAAGATGAATAGAAAGAACCTTCCGAAAATGATAATTCTGATTATTTTCCTGATTGCTTTTGTTTGTTCACCGCTTCTGGCGGATGACGATCTGATGAAAATGATCCCCGCGAAGAGTATTTTCGCCGGCCGGATCAATAACTTCGATTATTCGCTGGGCCAGCTCGATCAGTTCGTGGCGGGTGTTACGCCTCAAATACCGATGGGCGTATCGATGATGGTGCGAATGCAGTTGGTGCAACTCTTCGGCAATCCAGCGCTGACCGGCGTCAATACGGCTGGGAATTTTGGTGTATTCGGCGTCAAGGCTTCAGCGACCAACGAACTTTCCGTATTTGTTATGGTTCCGGTTGCGAACTACAAGCAGTTTCTCGAAGCGAGCCCGGGCATCGAGCAAGCCGACGCCAACGGTGTCTCGCAGGCGGCAAAAGGCAAGGCATTCATGAAACAGGTGGGTAATTACGCTTTGCTGACGGATAAATACGACCGGCTTGTTGAACAGGTAAACGCCGCCGGCGCGGGCGGATTTACTTCCATGATCGATACCGATGAAATGAAACAGGCGACAACCGCGCCGATGTGGGTATTCGGTAATATTCAAATGGTCAACAAGGCGTTCGGGCCGATGATTCGCGAAAAGATCGAACAAGGCAAAGCAAAAATGAAAAAGGACATGGCCGCCAAAGGCGGGATGGACATGAGCCAAATAATGTCGGCCTATGTCGATATACTGGATAAATTTCTCACCGAATCAAAGTCATTAACTTTAGCGGTCAAAACGGACGCCCAGGCATTGCGGTTGACAAAAACCCTGACCGCTGTGCCGGCAACCGAAATGGCGCAGATGCTGACCAAGTCAGGCAGCGATTCGAGCCCAAATAAACTGCTGAATTATCTCCAAGACGGGGCGGCATGTAACTTTGCCTTGAATGTCAACAGTGATTTATGGAAACAACTCAACGAGATGGGCTGGGAATTTATGGCAACGATTGGAGAAGGGAAAATGTCTGAAGAAAACAGACAGAAAATGAAAAAAGCAATAACAGATTTTGCCGATGCGATGGGCCCGTCGATCGTTATGACGATGGGCGTCGATACATCCACGAAGCCGCCTTTTAATGCAAAGTATGTTTTCGATGTTAAAGATAAAGATAAATACAGCCAGGCATACGAAGCTTTTCTTGACCTTTGGAACAACAGTAACTTAAGAGGTATCTACGAAGATATGGGATTCAAGAATGAATTCAAGGTCAAGAAAGACGTAGGAAGCTATAAAGGTCTTACGATCGATTCAGCAATGCTGACAATGGTCGCGACCGATCCTAATTCGTTAGAGGGACAGATGTTCAATAATATGTATGGCGGCGGTTTTGATTACCGCTGGGCAGTCGATAAACATATATGCCTTGCAACCGTCGGTGCCGATCCCGAAAAAAAGCTGAAAGAAATGATTGACGTTTACAAGGCAGGCGGACCAAAAGAAACAGCCACTGAGGTCAAAGCGGCACTTGAACTGATACCCGGTGCCGACAAAGCGGATATCTTTGGAACCTATAACTATATCAGACTGTTCAAAATGGCCGGGGCCATGATGCCGATGATGGCACAAATGGATTTTCCGACAAAAAGCAACCTGGTCTTCGCCGGCAATGTCACTGACAGCAAGGTCACATTCGAGATCGCCCTGCCGAAAGAACATTTAACCGAAATGATGGCGATATTCCAGATGATGATGCAGATGCAGATGCAGCAGAATATGCAGCAGCCGGGCATGCAGGGTGCACCCCCACAACCAGGCATACCCCCAATGATGCCGCCGAAATAACAGAGGATATGCGATCCGATTCCGGATTATCTATACATTAGGCCAACGGCTTTAATATCTGTTTACTTGTTTTTGAGCTTTTCGAATAGTTTCGGGAATCGCTTTCTAAAGCGTTCGATGTCCTGCTGGGTATGTTCGTCGCTGTCGCCGTAATAGTCACGCAGCCGCTGCAGCTCTTTCTTTAAGTCTTTAACGACCGAAGCGTACGCGGGATCGTCACAGACGTTATTCAGTTCGTTGGGATCTTTTTCAAGATCATACAGTTCCCACGCATCGATATCGAAATAGAAATGGATCAGCTTATACCGCTGCGTTCGGACACCGTAGTGACGTTTGACCATATGCACCATGGGAAATTCGTAGTAGTGGTAATAAACCGACTGCCGCCAGTCGTCAGGTGTGTTACCTTGCAGGACAGGCCGGATGCTTTCGCCCTGGATGTCAGATGGCTTTTTCACACCGGCGTAATCAAGGAATGTCGGTGCAAAATCCAAATTCAGAATCATATCTTTGGTTTTTGAGCCGGGCTTGATCTCTTTCGGGTAACGGATAACGAACGGCATATGGTGCGATTCTTCGTACATGAAACGCTTGTCGAACCAGCCGTGGGTGCCGAGATAGAATCCCTGGTCGGAGGTGTAAATGATAATTGTATTGTCGGCCTGGCCGGTCTTATCGAGATAATCCAGCACTCTGCCGACATTCTCATCCACCGATTTGACACAGCGAAGATAATCTTTGATATACCGCTGGTATTTCCATTTCTTAAGAGCCTGTCCTTTCAAGTCGGCCTTTTTGTATTCCTCTTTGATCGGGTCGTAATAGGCATCCCAGATCTTTTTCTGTTCATCTGTCAGGTTTTTTCGCTCATTAAGTTTCAGGTCGCCGGCATTGAGATGATGCAAAATGGTCATTTCCTGTTCACGGGCGGCATCGCTTCGCGTGCTGTAATCGTCGTTGAACGTATCGGGTTCCGGAATCTCAACGTCATCGTAAAGCGTCAGGTGTTTCAAATTAGGCTCCCACTCACGGTGCGGTGCCTTGTGGTGATACATCAGACAGAAGGGTTTGCCGCTGTTTCGTTTTTTCAGCCAGTCAAGGGCAAAATCCGTAATCAAATCGGTGACATAACCTATATGACGTTTCGTGTCGCCCATTTCGTTAAATTTTGGATTATAATAATCGCCCTGCCCGGGAAGGATTTTCCAGTAATCGAAGCCTGTCGGCCAGGATTTCAGATGCCATTTGCCGATCATCGCTGTTTCGTAGCCCGCCTTTTGAAGCAGCTTTGTGAAGGTCTGCTGAGAAGCATCAAATTTGGTCAGGTTATCGGTGACGCCGTTGATATGGCTGTATTTACCGGTCAGGATAACCGCCCGGCTGGGCTCGCAGATCGAGTTGGTACAGAAGCAGTTCTCGAACAGCATACCTTCGTTGGCGATCCGGTCGATATTCGGCGTTTTATTAATTCTGCTGCCGTAACAGCTCATTGCGTCGCGGTCATGGTCGTCTGCCATGATGAAAATAATGTTGGGTCGTTTATCGTTGGAGGAAGTCATCATTGATTCTTCGCAGCCTGCGATCATTGTTGTCGCTAACGTAAGACCTGCTGCCTTTAAGAACTGTCTTCTGGTTTGTCGTGACATATTAAATCCTTTCATTTTCAATATTCTTCCAAAGAATATATGAAAGTTTCACCTTTCTGTCAAATTGTATGGCGGATTTTGAAGGTTCTATGCAAAAAATAAAGCCTCGGTTTGCAGCCGAGGCTTGTTGTTATTGAAGGAGGTAAATGTACAAAAATGTTTCTATTTAATCGTGGTGTTCCCGGTCTTCCAGAAGTTTTCTCAAATAGGCATTTTCTCTGCGGGTCGCTTCGAGATCAAACAACTGATATTTTATACAGATACGCAGATAATCAAGCGATTCCTGCAAAGAAGTTACACTTTTTTCAAGCTCTTTGTGGCTTTGCTGCGCCTGCTGGGCCAATTCAGAAATCTTTTTGTACTGGTTATCGGAACCCGGCCCGAATTCTTTGACTAATTCGTTCAGTTTCGCTTCGAAATTTTCTTCTTTGTTTACTTCACTCATCACATCCCCTCACAAATAGGTCGTCTTCGCTGGCATTTCGCGGTTCCGATGTTCCCGTAAGAACCGCCTCATCAATATTAATATGGGCAAAAAGTGTACCAATTTCCCCAGTTTAGCAATTATGATTTAAGATTTCATAAAACTCCCTTTTTATTCTCATATGCGAGGGGGTATTGACTTCTCTGATTATTATCCCAATACTTCAAAAAAAAACCTTTATACCGATTGCAAACGCACGTTGATTTTTGGAAACACGCCTTCAATGAACAAACTTTAAATAAATAGATAAACGCTTTAATCTGTTATATTTACGGCATGCGTTGATAAATATCAACATACATGTTTTTAATTTTCATCATCATCACACTCAAGATTAAGGCTATATAATATCAGTCGGCCTGGATTGAGGCATGGGCAAAGCCGATCCGCAGTGAACACAGTTTGGGTGAACCAGTCCTCTTTTTCTGCCGCAGGTCGAACATTTAATCAGCGGGCTGTGGTGAATGGCCAAATAGGCAAGAAAACCGGCCAGGTTGAAAAGCATGACAAGGATTATCCATACAATTACATCGACCGGCGGTAAACGTCTGAGTTTGCTGTGGCGGAAAACCAGGATCGAAAGTGCCAGACTGATGATGACGTTTATCAAGACATATTTCGACAGGCTTTCCTTGATCAGCTCAAGAAAACCAACCATAGGCCCGATTCTTGAAAAATAATAGTTTGAGTCCTTCGGCCAAAATTTCCGGACCAGATTATATAATGACGGTGACATGACATTTACGTAATCCCGAGCATTGCCCCATAAATACTCATCTCGCGTCATCGAACGTGTTATTTCCGGTTCGGTCCATTCATAACGATTGACGAACTCAAGCCGGCCGTTCTCGCTAATCTTGTGCAGTTCGATCCATTTATGATAAATCGTTTTTTTCTTCTTTTTAACGTTTTCTTCCTCGTCCTGAATTTCAGATCCGTTGTAAAGTAAATAGATATCTTCGAGCGTCGCGGTGATTCTGACATTGGATATGTCCCAGTGGTCCGGCAGGCTGAAACTTGTTTTTCGATCGAGTTCATTTAATAGAATATCGCAACTGCCGTCTTCTTTATAAAAACAAACCAACGGCCTGTATAATATATCTCTTCCTTTTGCTAACTTTTTTGCTTTTTCATAACCTAATGACATATCAGCAAAATGCGTAATGTTACCGGAACTTTTATAAAATGTTTTGATGGTTCTTGTCTTAAACTCAATTTCAATCCCTTCGTGATGCGTAGCCCAGTATCCTTTCGAGAGGCTCTCGTCCACCGGATCGTACCAAAAACCGAGCACGGCTGTTAACTCCAAAGGTGTTGCTTTGTCGGATTCCTCGACAAATCCGTTTTTTCCGATATAGCCGATCTTGCTGCCGCTGATACGATATCCTTCAAAGAGTCCCTTCGACCGGCGATACCGCCAAAGCTCCTTGATTCTGCCGTCAACCTTAACCGGGGCCTGGATATGCCGCCAGCCGACGGGGAATACGCCCATTTCCAGTTTATCCCATGGTTCGTAATAATTTTCTGAAATAAATCGAGTGAATGATAAATATTCATAGGGAATCTCGTCTCCCATATAATGTGACTGCCAGATCGTATTTAGATTGCTGTCTAAAATTCGCGGACGGCCACCGAGATGGCCGACGAGATGGATGGAACCATCGGGAAGAATTTCTTTGTCAAGTCTAGCGATTTCACGAAGGTATTTTTCCTCTTTTGTAAGTTTAATCGATCTTGCGCTTCGCTGCGTCCATATCTCGGGAAAATACGCCACCGCGACAACAACTTCCGCAAAAGCGATTATTGACTGCAGAAAAAAAACCAAAAATAACATGACGATGAGCGTGGTTATAATTTTAGAATATTTGTCGGTATGGGTGATCCAGGATTTCGATTTCATTTTATGTTACCTCAATTAATATTCTCTCTGGTTAATCGTCGTATATATTTGTGAAAGATAGATCAGCGCACTAATCAGCAGGATGGCATAAACAACCGTCAGGTTCCACTGCATATAGATCAACACGATACAAAATACGGCGGAGAAAAAACCGAATAATTTTGTTGTGTAGAATTTTTCGGTCCTGAGAGACGACAAAGCGGTACCTAAATAACACAAATAACCGGCGGCGATAATAATCCATCCGATGATATAGGTTCGAAGTGTCGGCGGTATGGGCGAAACACTGGGTTTACCAATATAAAGAAATACGCCGGTCCAGCCAATCCCTAACGAAAGAATAAACGCAAGAGCCGCGGTCAGCAGTTTAGT
>CAZNET010000017.1:6655-15189 GCA_964571885.1 uncultured Pirellulales bacterium | reverse complement strand
GCTTCACGTACTTACACAAATATTAACAGCGATCAGAATAATCAGCATTATACGGGAACCTATACCGGCACTGTTAATCCCGTCATTTCCGGTTATGTGAGAAATGAACAAAGTGTCGGAATAAGCGGTGTTATAATGTCGGCCGATTCGGGCCAGACAGCAACAACAGATACAAGCGGGTATTATGAACTTTTAATCCCGCTTCAACCGCCGCTTTATGATCCATGGTCCGGAACGGTTACGCCTTCCAAAGATTTCTGGACGTTTACGCCGGCAAATATCAGTTATGCCGATGTCTTAGATGATGTTGGCGGTCAGAATTATACCGGGTCTTTCAGCGGACCGGCAGAAGTCACTGTCAGTGGTTACATTCTTACCCGTGACGGTATTGCCGTTAAGGATGTCCGAATAGTCACAAGTGAAGGGGGTCCAAATGATATTACCGACAGTAACGGTTTTTACGATGTGACGTTTCCGGGAATGTCTTCAACTTTTATTGTTCCCTCAAAACAAAGCTGGAGTTTTGAGCCAACCGGTATGCATTTACAAGATATCGGGACGGATATCAAAGACCAGAATTTTATTGGAGATTTTGCTTGTTCCCCGAACGGTCAGGGAGCCGCTGAGCAATGGACTGCGGTTTATGATGGTTTAGGCGATGGCTCAAATCATGCCTTTGCGGTTTGTTGCGGTCCTCAAGACAATGTTTTTGTAGCCGGAAAAGAAAGCAACAGTCCTAATTGTGTGATTATTAAATACGAACCGCAGAACGGTGAAGCCGACTGGATTGCTGACTTTGGAGATCAAGACTTCAATAGCGTGATACGGGATATGGTGGTTGATAAAGCGGGTTGTATTTATGTAACGGGATCTTGCGGCACTATGGACACGAACTGTTTGACGGCAAAATACAGTCCGGATGGCAATGAATTATGGTCAAGGCATTATAACGGTCCTGCAAAAGAGCATGATGATCCGTGTTCTATTGCAACTGACCAATCGGGTAATGTCTATATAACAGGCACCAGTTTGACAGGGGGCTATGGAGACATTATTACAATTAAATATAATTCAGACGGTACGCAATTATGGGCACAACCTTATACCGGAGACGCTTATTATATTGATAAAGGCTATGACATTGATATTGACGATTCCGGCAATGTTTATATTACCGGCAGTGCCTATACCATGGCCAGTATGAGTCAGGACAGTGTAACGATAAAATATGATCCTAACGGTGTCGAGCAATGGGTTTCGATCTATAATAATACGGCCAATTTAAATGATGCGACTACAAAGATTGCGTTAGATCCAAGCGGTACTCTGTATGTAGCCGGGACAGTGGAAAAGCAGTATCTTGCTGATTATGATTATTTGCTTATTAAATATGATCCAAATGGTAGTATTATATGGCAAACGGTTTATGATATGCGGGAATTCGATATCCCCAAAGATTTGGTTGTGGGTTCAAACGAGAATGTTTTTTTAACCGGGACAACATCAAATTCCGATAAGACCGTCAGCAATTATCTGACATTAAAATACCGGTCGGATTCCAATCTGCCTCAGTGGACATCTGTTTTCGGCGGACCTAATAATATCGGTGAAGTCGCGGATATGGCGATCGATTCAAGTGACAATATATTGATTACCGGTACTGTTTTAAGCGAAGGCAATCCTCCTGTAACGGCCACAGATTATATGACGTTGATGTATGTATCGGACAGCAATCAACCGGTTTTAGAACTCAGGCATGACCATCATCAATATGCCAAAGGGCCGGATGAAGCCGTTTCATTATGTCTTGACGATTTTGGAAACATCTATGTTACAGGGGATAGTAACGATATTGTAACGATTAAATATTCTCATTGCTGGAAACGTTGTGATTTTGATGAGGATCTGGATGTGGATATGAAAGATTATGCGGTTTTGACCGACGAGTGGTATCGAGAACATTTATCGGCGGATATATCAAAGCAGAAAGACGGTTTGGTGAATTTTTACGATTGGGCCGTTTTCGCCGATGCATGGACGAGCGTTCAGAATTCGGATAAATATAATCCTGAGTGCGACCTGTATCCTTTGAAAGGTGACGGTGTGATTGATACTATGGATGTTTCAGAATTCGCCGTGCAGTGGCTTAGCCTGGGATTAACGGTTACCGATATTGCACCCAATGAAGGTGATGGAATCATTGATGGTATTGATTTGTCAGAGTTTGTGGATCATTGGCTTGATGGGATATAGTTGTAATTAAATCGCGATCGCGATGAACAGCAGAAGAGCCGCGACACAGGCTGCGGTTAAGGTGATTTGCTGCCAATTGTTTTGCCGTCGAACACTGGGTAATTGATCCTCACATTCGTAGTAGGTTTCGTCAATCTCCTCTTCGTCAGGTTTTAATGCAATTCTGGCATAGATATATCCCGCGACGGATATTAAAAACAACGGTCCGGCGACCATGAACAATATAACTCTTATCTGTGTCATTTTTCTTCTTGCATATCATAGTCTTTCTGCTTAAAAAGTAAATAACATTTATATTTTATTGCTCATTAGGATTAATGTGATGAAAATCGGGATTTTAAGTGACACGCATGATCATCATGCCAATGTCTTAAAGGCGATCGAACTTTTCAATGACCGTAGAGTTGATTATGTTCTTCACGCGGGGGATATCGTTTCACCTTTTACAGCCAGAGCATTTGACGGATTGCGACAAGCCAAGTTCATCGCGGTGTTCGGCAACAATGAAGGTGAACGGCTGTTCATGAAGCAGGTCATTGACGAGATCGGTGCTGAGATACATGACGACTGTTTTAAGGGCCAGATCGCCGGCAAAAAGATTTTTATGACACACCGCGATGCGGTGGTCGATGAACTCGCTGCCAGCGGTAAATTCGATATTGTGATTTACGGCCATACTCACAAACGCGATATTCGTAATATCGGTAATACGCTTGTGATCAATCCCGGCGAGACAACCGATTGGATAACCGGGCAAGCCGGCGTAGTTATTTTGGACCTGGAAACTTTAGAGATCGAAACTGCGTTGCTTTGAAAGCTCTGTTTTTCATTATAATTTAGGTCTCAATATCCTGGTTGACATATCATAATTCTCGGCATATCATTTAGAGAAAATTCAATGATTTGGAGTGAAATCATGAGCAAATCCAAAAAGAGCTGGGAATCACGATTAAGCAGCGGCCCTGACGCGATGGCGGTCGATTTTGTCGAATCGCTCGGTATTGATCAACGGCTTTATAAGTATGATATTGTCGGGTCGATCGCCCATGCGCAGATGCTGTCAGAGCGAGGCATGATTACCAAGGCCGAGTTCAAACAAATCAAGGACGGCCTGATCGAGATTTCCGAACAGATCGCTCAAGGCAAATTCAAGTTTGATAAAACCTGTGAAGATATTCACATGGCGATAGAGGCGGCTTTGATTAAAAACATCGGAGACGCCGGCAAAAAACTGCATACCGGCAGAAGCCGCAACGACCAGGTGGCGACGGACCTGAGGCTGTGGATGCGTGATCAGATCGAGATACTCCAGGCGAAATTGACACGGTTGCAAAAAGCATTTGTTAAACTTGCTGATAAATATAAGAAAAACCTCATGCCCGGTTATACGCATCTGCAGCGGGCTCAGCCGGTTTGTGTCGGTGCATATCTTTTAAGTTTTGTGGAGATGTTCGAGCGTGACAACGTTCGACTTGGCAACTGCTCTGCCTTGCTGAATGTATCACCGCTGGGAAGCGGCGCTCTGGCCGGGACCACACTCGATTTGAGCAGAGAAGACACCGCGGTAAGACTCGGTTTTCCGGCGATCAGCACCAACAGTATTGACACGGTTAGTGACAGAGATTTTTGCGCCGAATTCATATTCGATTGCTCCCTGATCGCGGTGCATCTTTCGAGACTGGCCGAGGCCTGGATCCTTTACAGTACCAGCGAATTCGATTTTATCCGTATCGATGACAGTTTCTGTACGTCGTCGAGTATGATGCCTCAGAAACGAAATCCCGATATGCTCGAACTGATTCGCGGGAAAACCGGCAGGGTGACAGGGGCATTAATGGCGATGTTGATGTTATTGAAAGCCCAGCCGAGCGGGTACAATCGTGATATGCAGGAAGATAAGGTTCATGTGTTTAATGCAAGTGACACTGTTGAAGCCTGTGTCGATATGGCCGAGGCGATCGTTTTGCATACGACGTTCAGCACAAAGAAAATCGAGGCCGGCCTGGATAAAGGTTTTCTCGACGCGACCGCCCTGGCCGAGTATCTCGTTAAAAAAGAAATACCTTTCCGGCAGGCTCACCAGTTCGTCGGAACAATTGTGGCCGATTGCGAAAAGAAAAATATGACTTTATCGCAGCTAAGTCTGGATGATTATAAGAAGCTCTGTGATGTAATAAGTGACGATGTGTATGATTCTCTCGGTGCGGTCAATGTCGCAGCCAATTATCTGCCGAAAGGATCGGCCGGAACAAAGCAGGTCGCTCAGCAAATCGGATACTGGAGAAAGCGTCTGGATCAACGATGAGCGGCGGTGAAGATAATATCACGAACTGGTTTGTTCGGCAAAGCCGCCTGAACGCAGATAAGTATCCGATCGGCATCGGCGACGATATGGCCCAAATACAACTGGCCGAGGGTGTTTCGGTATTGATTACCACCGATATGCTGCTCGACGCAGTGCATTTCGATCTCACCAAATGCAGTGTGGAACAGGCCGGATACAAGGCGATGGCGGTTAGTTTAAGTGACTGTGCGGCGATGGCAAGCAAGCCCGTCGCGGCGGTAGTCTCGGTGGCGTTGCCGAGTGACTTCGATGAGAAAAATTTGAAGTCGCTGCACAAAGGGATTGTCTCGGCCGGTGAGAAATTCGATTGTCAATTGATAGGCGGTGATATTACAAGCTGGAGGACTCAGGAACGTTTTGTGATCAATTCGTCACTATTGAGTGTTCCTGCGGCCAAAAAACCGGTACGGCGAAACGGCGCGAAGCCGGGAGATATTATTTGTGTTACCGGTACGCTGGGCGGTTCCATATTCGGCAAGCATCTGAGTTTCACACCAAGAGTCAAAGAAGCCATCCGCCTGACCGAACTGGCCGACATACATTCGATGATCGATATCAGTG
The DNA here is from genome assembly GCA_964571885.1 of uncultured Pirellulales bacterium. Lineage (GTDB taxonomy): Bacteria > Planctomycetota > Phycisphaerae > Sedimentisphaerales > Anaerobacaceae > CAZNET01. The sequence continues at coordinate 10,031 of CAZNET010000017.1, read as the reverse complement.
ACGGCCTGAGTACGGACTTGAACAGGATATGCAAACCGTCAAATATTGGGGCGATGGTCGAGGAAGGGACGATACCTGTTTCGGAGGATGCAAAAAAAACCGCCGACCCCATGACCTCGGCTCTGCATGACGGTGAGGATTTTGAATTGCTGTTTACATTGTCTCAAGGAGATTATGATAAAGTAAAAACACGCTGGGATATGCCGGTGCCAATTACAAAGATCGGCGTTATCGATGACAGCGGCAACATGCGGATTCAAAAAACTGACGGTGATATAGAAGAATTGATACCAAAAGGGTTTGATCATTTGAGTAAATAAAAGCGAATGAAAGATTATGGATATACAACTCACATCACGTTCAGTTCAACAGACCATTGAAATTGGTGAACAGATCGGTGTACAGCTCAAAGGCGGCGAGGTTTTCGCTGTCACCGGGTCTCTGGGGGCGGGAAAGACTCATTTAATCAAAGGCATTGTGTCGGGCAGTGGTGTCACTGAAAGCGAACAGATCAACAGTCCGACGTTTGTTCTGATCAATGAGTACCACAGTAGATTCGCGATTTATCATATCGACGCCTATCGTATCGAAAATGAAAAGCAATTCGAAGCCCTGGGTGTTGACGATCTGTACAATCCCTGCAGTGTGGTATTGATCGAATGGGCCGACAAGGTCCAGAAAGAATTACAGGACCTTGACATTATCTCGATTCATATCGAACACCTTGACGAGACATCCAGAACGATAGAAATCAGTAACCTGCCTGAGCACATAAAAGTCGAAAACCTTTGAATTCCACCATGGTATGGATTTAGTGTCATTTCGACCGAGCGCAGCGAGCGGAGAAATCTATTTCCTCTTGCATTCCTAAATAGATACTCTTATAAGAACTCGTATGAAAGTGTTTTCGTTTATATCATGACCAGCAGAAGCGGTACTTTATATGTAGGTGTTACAAGTGATATAAAGCAGCGGGTGTATCAGCATAAAAATCACTTGATTTCCGGATTTACTGATAAATATAATGTGGACACGTTGGTTTATTGTGAAACGATAAACGATTCGTTTGACGCGTTTAAGAGAGAAAAGCAAATCAAATCCTGGCATAGAGAGAAAAAGACAGCACTGATTGATACGATTAATCCTCAGTGGGATGATTTGAGTGAACCGTGGTATGAATGAAAGCTGATTAAATAGATTCCTCCGCTTCGCTTCGCTCCGGTCGGAATGACATTGGGACGCTTTACAAGGGCGACAGTAATAATGTCATTTCGAGCGAACCGTGGTATGAATGAAAGCTGATTAAATAGATTCCTCCGCTTCGCTTCGCTCCGGTCGGAATGACACTGGGACGCTTTTCAAGGGCGACAGTAGTAATGTCATTTCGACCGAGCGCAGCCGTGAACCATACGGTTCATGGCGCAGCGAGCGGAGAAATCTATTTCCTCTTTCGTTTGTTAAGTATACACCTTTCACTTCGTTCCGATTGCAATGACACTGGGATGTTCTTCAGGGGCGATAGTACTAATGTCATTGCGAGGAGTGAAACGACGAAGCAATCTCATGACTTTAGAATTTGTCTGGAACTAAGGACAAGAGATTGCCGCGGCCTGACGGACTCGCAATGACACTGTTACGTTTGCCCGCGAAACATGATAAGAGATTGCCGCGGCCTGACGGACTCACAATGACATACGTGACGGTATGCCGCAATGTATTTATGGAGACGATGTTTGTCACTAATCGTTATAACTATCACATTCGGCACAGGCGGTTCTTTATTTTTTCTTTGCCGGAAAAATTTTTATCCTTCGTTTGGCCTGGTGGTTTTTATTTTTTATATTTTCATTGGACAGGCAAGACAGCCCAAAAGGGCGGTCGGGCTTTTCTCGGACGTTTACGTTTATTTGGCAATTCAATAGGGTTATGAGACGGTTTTTTAAGAGGTTGTTGTTTTTCGGAGGATGCTCGGCAAAAAGCAGTTATCAGATTAAGTACCCTTGGAAAAGGGCCGATATGTGCAAAGCAGTTTTATGTAAGATAAATAGGTAAACAATGGTAAGTCACAAAATTTTTATTAAGGGGTAAAATGATGAAAGCAAAAAAAGGTTTTACATTAGTTGAAATTCTGATCGTGGTTGTCATTCTCGGTATCCTCGCGGCGATCGTAATCCCGCAGTTTACCGACGCAAGTAATGAAGCGATGGAGAATAGCCTCAGGGCCGATTTGCAGACTATGCGTTCACAGATCGAACTGTATAAGATCCAGCACAGGGATCAAATACCTGATACGAACAGTTCAGCTGAATTTTCAGCGGCTCTTACAGAAAAGACTCTTATCAACGGCACTGTCGATGCAGCAGGTACTTGCGGACCATATATGAGAGCTATTCCATCGAATCCGTTTGTAGATGAAGCACTTCAGCAAACCATCGCTTTTGGTACAGAAGCAGCTTATCCGGAAGATGGTAGTTCTGGATGGTATTTCTGCACCGATACACATGATTTCCTGGCTAACAGTGATGATGGAACCTATGCGGATCATTCAGAATGGTAATGAGCAAATGAATTTAAGCCGGGGCTTTTATGAAAGCGTCGAGTGAGGAGACATGGGCTGGCCACGAAACTGGCCAGCCCTTTTTTTTGATAAGTAAAGAAACGATGTCATTGCGTAATGGCAATTTCGCTTTTTTCAAGGGCAGGATGCACAAGTGTCATCCCGAGCGCAGCCATGTACTGTTTGGTACGTGGCGCAGTCGAGGGATCTGTTTGATAAGGAATTTCCTATTTTAATAGATTCCTCCGCTCCGCTTCGCTTCGGTCGGAATGACAATGGGTGATTTGCGTCAGATTCCTCCACTGGGCTTCGCTCCGGTCGCAATGACAATTAGACGTTCTTCACGAGCAAGACATAAAATGTCATTGCGAGCGCAGCAAAGTAATCCCTTGACGTTACGATTTGACTAAACCGTGCGATATGAGATCGCCACGGCCTGAAGGCCTCGCGATGACATACATGGATTTATTATGATTAAGTATATTATAAAAAGAAAGCGTAAAGGTTTTACATTGGCAGAGGCCATTCTGGCGACGATGATTCTTGGCATCGCCGCTGCGGGAGTTCTGCTTCCCTTTACCGCGGGAGCCTCGGTTCGGGCAGAAGGTCAGCGGCAAACCCTTGCTGCCAAGCTGGCGGCGGACATGATGGAGCGAATGATCATCGCCGATTTTGACGAGATCGTATCAACCTATCACGGTTATTCCGAACCGAAAGGGCAGGTCAAAGATGGAACCGGTGCGGTCTTTAGCGATCCGGCTTACGCGAATTTCAGCAGAGATGTTACTTGCGAATATGTCCAGGGAACCAATGATGCCG
>CAZNET010000017.1:0-6645 GCA_964571885.1 uncultured Pirellulales bacterium | reverse complement strand
TGTTACTTGCGAATATGTCTATTTGCCTCAGCAGGGAACCAATGATGCCGCGAGTGTTATTTTAGTCACGGTTACGGTTTATTATGAAAATTACGAAGTCGTTTGTGTCAAACGACTGATAAGTAAATAAACGGTTAATGTTGTCATCCCGAGCGCAGCCGAGGGATCTATTCAAACAGATTTCTCCGCTTCGCGATGCGGGGCATCGCTTCGGTCGAAATGACAAGCTGTTGAATTGACTGTTAGAAACGGCAGTTTTTACATGAAGGTTTTTTACAGACAAACCGGTTTTACGGTCGTTGAATTATTGGTGGCATTGGCCATCACAGGGATCATTCTTTCCGCGGTGGCCACGCTTGCTTTTGCGATGAGTTCGGCCAGCGATGCAAGCAACGACAACTCCCAGCAGCAGGGTTTGGTCCGATATGCGACGGTTCGCATCGGCGAATTGCTTCGATACAGCAAACTGATCTGTCATGTTACCGAGGAAGATATTGTCATTTGGCGGGCCGACAACGATTCTGCCAACGGAAAGATCGACGTGCAGGAATTGGTCTATATTGAAAAAGGCCCAGATGGTGATTATTTGCGATTTACCGAGTTTGAAAATTGTCCGCCCGCGCTTCAGACATTTTTTAATTCTCGAACTAATCCGATTCAAATACTTCAGGATAACCATTTGTCGTGGAAGAATTTATTCGCGAGCGGATGTGATGAACAGCAGACATTGCTTTTAAGTGATATTGAGAATGTGATTTATACTCTGGATCAACAGCCGCCGCATACCCGAAATGTACTTATTCAATTTGATCTTATAGAAAACAATACGAATCGAACCTATCAGATCAGCGTCTCCCTTCGCGGCTGGGCCCAAAACTGCCTTGACGGGGACGGCGAACTGGTCGGCGATGACGATTAAGCATGAAATTTGAAAGAAACAACTCGTTTGAAAAAGGAACAGCGTTGCTGGTTGTTCTGTTTATCATTATGGCAGTGACGATCCTGTCGCTGGGCTTTTTGGCGCGAAGCGATGTAGAAATGTTGTGTGGAAAGAATATGGTCACTTATACTCAGGTTGGCTATCTGTCCGAATCCGGCCTGGAACATTGTAAGGCTCTGGTACTCAATCCTCACGATTTGTCAAGTGACTTCAGTACTCCGTTCACAGCGCAAGACCAGCAGCTCGACGGTGACAGTGACGATTATTACAATATTACCATCAAACGGGACGCTAATTATACCGAACGATGCAATTATATATTCACTTCAACCGCCTATCGTGAAAAAGCCGGTCAAAGGTTTGGAAACAGTGTTTTAAGGGCCGATTTTCGAGTTGATCCCGCCATTGCCTTATGGTGTTCTGACGATACCGTTATCAATGGTAATACAAGTATTTACGGGGATGTTTACTGTGGTAATGAATTGGACAACAACGGTGACATCAAAGGCGATATTTTTGCCGAACTACTGACCGGTACCGGTAGCAAAGCCGGACAGTTGTATGAACCGAATCAAACCGATATCAATAGCCCCGACCTGGATATGGTGTTCTTCGTTCCGACCTATGTGCCTGACGCCAACGGGAATGTCGAGATTGATACGGATACGATCGTCAAGGGCTCTTTGATTATCGATGCGAATCTGATTATCAAAAGCGGCTGTACCGTAGAAATTGATCCAGGGAAAAACGAGGTTGGATTATTCGTCACCGGATCCGTTGACATTAATGACTTAAGCACATTACAGGTCGAAGGGCTGGCCAAAGTCAAAGATTCTGTTATCGTTCGCGGTTCAAGCCGATTAGAGGTGACGGGCGCATTGTTCGTGGGTACGGGAGGGCTTCGTGGATCGGGTATGGTGACGTTAGTCGCTGATCCGATTGCCGCGTCGATTAAAGTAAACAAAGGGTTCGGCGATACCGAAAATTATATACCGGCCGCAGGCGGCTTTTTTAAAAAAATCGAAAGGTCCGATCAGGAATTCTGAATTCAGAAGAAGCGTTATCGGTCCTTCATCAGAAATTTAGAAGTAAGTTTCGAATATCTTATGCATTTCATTTCGCCGATTTAGGCGACAGATCGAGAAGGACAGAGAAACATTTTTCGATATTTGTAACGGTTTTAAGGCTGGTCTTATCCGACGTCAGATAAACGATGCGGATTTGAACTGCAATCAAACGCAAAAAAAATGTATTTTCTACGGTTTTTAAGTATGAAATTTTCCCAGTTGCAATTTTTATATAACCTATTGAAAAACGGGGATTTAACAGCGGATTTTGGTGATAAAGACAAGGTTGAAACAGACCGAAAAAGTAAACATCAGTACAGTGAAAATACGCCGTTTAGGCAGAATGGAGCATTGAAGATGCGACATAAAAATTTTGGGTTTACGATGATAGAAATAATCGTGTTTATCGTGATTTTGTCGATAGCCGCGTTGTTGACAGTTCCGTTGTTCAGTTCGGGGGCCCAACTGCAGCTCCGCGCCGCAGCCGATATGATCGCCGCGGATCTGGATTACGCTAAGAATCTCGCAATAACCAATCAACAGTCATATTCGGTTATTTTTGATACAGCTAACGACAGCTATCAGATTGAAGATCCATGCGGGATTATCGATCATCCGGTGAATAAGGGACACGATTATTTGATTAGTTTCGAATCGGATTCGAGATTTAGTCAGGTCGATTTGGTGACTGCGGATTTCGAAGGAGACGATTTCGTAACATTTACTCTACTTGGCGGTCCGGTCAATCTCTCGGCAAATGAAGGAACCATTGAAATTCAGGGAGGCGGTACAACAATAACGATTAATGTGCAGCCTGTAACGGGATTGGTGACTATTACTGATTAGAACAATGATAAAGTTTGGATTACATAAAAAGCATGTTTTACCGATTGGTCTGGATATCGGTTGTCACTCGGTCAAAATGATACAGCTCGCGGTTCAGGACGAAAAAGTCTCGGTCGTCGAAGCCAGGAAAATTTTACTGGCTATCGACGAGGGAAATCAACGGCGGCAATATATCATTTCACAGGTGAAAGACGCTCTAAAGCAGGGCAACTTTAAAGGAAAAGACGTTGTAATGGTGCTGCCTAATGATCAGGTCAATATCACCAGTTTGAGACTGTCTGTCGATGAATTCGAAAATATCGATTATTTGATGGATCGGGAGACCAGTCAGCGGTTTGGTCTCGATGCGTCGAGGGATGTAGTTAATTATATTGAAGCCGGTGATATCAGACAAGCCGATGAAATCAAAAAGGAGTTAATTCTCTTTGCCGTTCATAACGATATCATCGAAACATATATCGATTTGGCCGAACAGATCCATGTTCAACCGGTCGCGATCGATACGGTTCCCTGTGCCTTATTCAGAAGTTACGAACGTCTTCTTCGCAGACAGGAAGACCAGGAAAAGACAGTCGTCTTTATCGATGTCGGCAGAATCTATACGACGGTAGTTTTCGGGTTCGGCCGTGACATTTGTTTTATTAAACAAATTCCCATCGGCGGTGAAAAATTCGATTCTGAAGTGGCTTCAAAGCTGGAAGTGACGGTCAAAGAAGCAACGACACTAAGAAATTCTCTACAACGTCAGCGGGACATCGAAGACGAAAAAATGCGGGATATGTCTCCATCCGTGCAAACACATCAGCATGTTGATAATTTGACACGTCAAGTCATTGTCGATACGGTCGGCGCGATCGCCGAAGAGCTTTCCAAGGAGATTTCCAGGTGTCTTCGTTATTATACAGTGACATTCAGGGGCAAGCATGTCGAAAAGGCCTATATATCAGGAGGTGAATCTCACGAAAGAATTTTACTGAACGTTTTAAATCGAGAGTTGCCGGTGGAGATCGAACCGGCTCAACCGATGAGAAGTTTTGATATCAGCAAAGTGAATTTCGATTTTTCAAGAAGAAGTTTGTTAAGTGAATGGGCGGTTGTTGTGGGACTGAGTCTGAAAGGTTTGGCCGACGGTTCTGTTATCATGGATAAATCTCTAATGGCTGCTTCGGTATGACGCAGAGTTTAAGATGAAAGAAATTGATTTTTTACCAATCTGGTATAAGGAGAAAAAAAGGAAACAGGTGAGTTACCAGCGTCAGTATCTCGCTCTGGTGATTGTCTTTATAGCCGTGATGTTATGGAATTATGTATCCACTCAGGCCATTTCAAAAGCCGACGCCCAAATTATCCGCGATGCCTCCAAACAAACCGAATCCGCGATCGCGGTTTTGGAATACAATAAGATTCTGAACCGTTTACAGGAACTTCAGGGTAAGGCGAAACTTCTCGATCAGGTTGATTCGAGAATCGATATTTCCGCAGTACTTGCCGAAATGAGCCATCTCACCGGTAACAAAGTGGTTTTAAGCAGTTTGGAGATAAAGGCTGAAAAGGTCTCGGGTAAAAATAAAGGAAAAAATGGTTACATTGTAAAACCGGCGCGGTCAAGATCAAAATCAAGATCGATACCGGGCGGAAGTACTAAATTCAGAATCATGTTACATGGTGTCGCCGCCAATCCTAAAGAAGTGGGCGAGCTGATCTGCCGATTTGAACAATCCGGTTATTTTCAGCAAATATATCCGTCCTATTCGCGAAATACGCAAATACGCGGAGCCGGTCCATCGGGAAAAGATCTGATAGTTACTGAGTTCGAATTAAGCTGTTACCTGGCGAATTATATTAGTCATTGAGGATTTTGAGAAAAAGAATGATGTTTAAGAAAAAACAACAATTGATAATTATAATCGTAGCGACACTTTTGATCGCGGATTTTGTGTTTTTTGGATATCTTCCGTTAAAAAAGAGAATGGATGAGATCAAACAATCTCGACGAGACCAGATGCGGATCATTTCCGACGGTCTGAATAAAAGAAAACAATTGCCCGGACTCGACAAACAATTGCAGGAACTGGAGCGGCAAGCGGTTAATTTCGATCTGCAGATTCCACGAGAAAGGTTATTGGGCGATTTTCTGCAAAAGATCGCGTCGCTGATGAAAACGCATGAGCTTGAAGAACAGTTGATTCAGCCTAACACGGAAATAAAAACCGATTTGTTGAATTGCATACCGATAACTATTCAGTGCAGGGGGTCCCTCGAACAGTTGTTTGGATTCTTTGAATCAGTACAGCAGCTTGATCGGCTGGTTCGCATCGAAAGCATAAAACTTGGAAATGAAAGAGATTATTCGGGAATTGTTTCAATGGAAACTAAGGCCAATATCTATTATAGGCCTGTTTTGAAAGAAAGCTGATTAATAAAGGTTATATGTGATGATTATTCAATATATACAACGCAGTTTATTAAGAGAGAAGAAAAAGACAGTGACAGCGTTTTGTCTGATCGCGATCATGCTGGTTTTGTGGTTCAGGGTCCTTATGGATAAAGGTCCTGAAAAAACATCCGCAGCTGTCGCTGAAAATGCGAAACAACAGCAGGGAGAACCCAAAAATTCATTAATATTTATAGAGCTTGAAAAAGTAAAAGGACGCCATGATGTGTTAGAGAGAGATTTTTTTGAGGCGGGTGACTGGAGTGAATTTAGTAATGAGAATGATAGGGCCCATAAGGTGGAAACCGTAGCCGCTATCAATGGGGACGATGAGTTGATCATAAAACGTATTATAAAAAAGATTCATCTCGAGGCGATCTGGAATTCACATGAGCCTCGTGCCTTTATCAATGATACTTTTGTTGGAGTTAATGATTATGTTACGGTGAACGATGGAAGTAATGAAATCAAATGTCAAGTGGAAGGTATTGAAAAGAACAGTGTTGTTTTGAAGTGTGGTAATTCTCAGATTGAATTGAAGTTAGTTCAAGGCAGTGATTTTAGAAAGAAATAGTTCAAAGATAAGGATACTTGTAATAAAGGAGACTCATTATGAAGATGTCAGCATTTAACAAGAGGATTCGAGTAAGAAAGGATTTGTTGTTTTGGTTTTTGATTTTTGCAGTGATGACGGCTTTGGCGGTTGGTGATTTAGAGTCCGCCTCTATGCAGGCGGAAGTCGCAGCAGTAAACGTGGGTATGAGCCATGCAGAGGATGCCTCCGGGCAATCCCAGTCTATCCAGTTCAATAAAGATACCCGCATTCGTGATGCCCTGAGAATGCTCAGTGCTCAGTATGAAAAGAACATCATACCGTCTCCCAATGTCGATGGTGTTTTAGCATTTACCAACCTGCGTGATGTGACATTCGAGGAAGCATTAAATGCGATTCTCGGCAAAAGTTTAAAATACGAGCGGGACGGTAACATTATTTGGGTTTACACAAAAGAAGAATATAAAGAAATCATGGAAGATCCGGACCGTCTGATGAGCAGGGTCTATACACTTTATTATATCAGTGCAGCCGAAGCCAGAAGGCTTTTGGTCCCTATTCTCAGTCCGGCTGGTGACATTATTACCAGTTCTCAGGCGGAAACCGCAGTGCCGACAGGTGAGACGATCAGCAGCGGTACGGGCGGCGGAGATTCAATGGCACTGAATGACAGGATTATCGTTAAAGACTATCCTGAGAAATTTGAAGAAATTGAACGAAAACTCGATGAGTTGGATATCCGGCCGCAACAGGTTCTCGTGGAAGCGACCATTCTCAGTGTCATCCTTGACGAAGACACAAAGTT
>CAZNET010000016.1:0-15527 GCA_964571885.1 uncultured Pirellulales bacterium | reverse complement strand
GGTTTGAAATACATCATCCCAATTACGCACAGACGGTCAAACAGATCGAGGTGGCGGAAGACTATATAAAAGAAGCAAATATTGTTCTCGAAAAAGGCGGGATTGTTGAAGGGTATCTCTATGATGAACATGGCAAAACGATGCCGTACAAGACATTATTTTTTCTTGATGAAACGAGTTATTCTCACTGGGAAGAAAACAGGGGAAGGCTCGGTAAAGCCGTAACCGATGTCAACGGTTTTTATCGCATAGAGCATATGCCCCAAAAGCTGTGCTTTGGTTTCAGAGAAGACCAGACAGGAAAACTTGGCGTACTGCAAACAGCAATTTATCCAAAGAAAAACGAAATATCGCGTCTTGATTTTGGCGGTTCGTGGCAAGCAACAGGTCGGCTCTTGAAAAACGGTGTGCCGGTATCTAATATTGAATTAATGCTTATGGGAAATCCGCTTAATTATGCAACCACATTCAAGGCTCGTTCGGTAACGAATACACAAGGACAATTTACCTTTTGGGGTATCCCATCGGGACGCATATATTTATATTGGACAAGTCGGGAATTGCCGGGACGAAATAATTGGCAGGAAATAGGGCTGATTGATTTCGAGTCCGGCGTCGATCTGGACCTCGGCGACATCGAACTGGCTTCCGCTGATGTCAACATTCAAATTATAACCGAGGATCCGAACGAGCCATTGGAAGGATTAAGCGTTCATATCCAAAGTTACGACGAAAAAGTTTTTCACGGTCGCAGGGCCGGTCAACTGCAGCCTCGCATCGAACCGAACGAACCGTATGTTTTTTCCAATCTTGCAGCGGGAAAATATGAAGTAATCGCACAGAGGGAAGGCTATCCATCGATCCATAAAGTTTTTGAAATTAAAAAAGGACAGAAACAATGCGATGTCGATCTATGGATTCCCGCCGGTTCGGCTTCTCTATCGGGCAAAATTACATTCCTAAATCCAAAGGAAAGTCATGCCTATTTGATTTTGAGACGTGTCGATCAGGAAATCCTTGCTCAAATCCAATGTGATCCCAATGGCGGTTACACAATCGATCATCTGCCCGGCGGTGATTACATTGTCGGCAGAGCGTCCGTCGCCCTGAGCAGACAATCAAACATTGCGGAAGTCAGCTTGAAGGACGGTGAGCACAAAATAGTCGATATTGAAGTTGACGATCTGGGTAAAAAATACGGCGGGTATCTCGTGATTGTGTTCATTACCGAAGAAGGTCTGCCGTTGCCGGGTGTCACTGCCTGGCTTGAAAAAGACGGCGAGATAATCGAGCCGCATTTTGATTCTGACCAAAGCAAATCCTTTGCCGGTGAAACCGGAGACTATACATTGCACGCTGAATACCCCGGCTACAAAACGATTCAGCAGAAGGTAACAATCAAATCCAAAGAAAAATTGAACACCCAGCAGGTCCTCGAACCGATAGTAATCACCATGTACAAAAATTAGCAAAGGTATAAAATTCAGGGCTTTTTTATCCATTATTCAGCGGAAAACGGGGATTTGGAAAATTTTTTGAAAAAATATGAAATTTATACTTGCATATTGATGCATATTGTGATATATTACTGCACATTGATGAGGATATTACGGTATGCAGTTGATGTCAATTGAAGATTTAGCGCTTTATATAGGTGTTTCCAAGCGGACGATTTATAAGTACATCGCCGAGGGGGACTGCCCGCCTTATATTAAATTGAGCCAGAAAAACATAACGTTTGACCGGGCCGATGTCGATGCCTGGCTGCAATCGAAAAAAGTCGATCCTAAACAAGAAAAAAGGAGAAATTTCAATGATTCATGAACATTTAGTGCTGGCGGCATTTGGAATAAATATTTTCGCAGTTATGATTTTTTTGATTTATGCGTTTATAATTGCCTTGGTTATTATCTGCCTGATTAGAGTAGCAAAATATTTGTCAACTGCGGGCAAGGAGCAAAAGCTCATTCGTATGGAGCTTGGCAAAGTCGCCGAAGAGGTGCATCAATTGCGAAAGGAACTGAAAGAAGCGAATAACAATAAGCCTTCAGAAGATTCCTGATAATTATTTTCTGAGCAATTTACTCCATTTATTTGATAAAAAAGCGGAAACAGGAAATAATTTTGAAAAAAGCAAATTTTTTGGTTGACAAATTCTACAATTGTAGTAGAGTGTTTCTATATTTGTAGAAAGGAGCATCAAAATGAAACTGACAGATGCGGAATGGCAGATCATGAATGTCCTGTGGGACCGCTATCCGGCGACGGCGCGGGGGATCGCCGAGCGGCTTCCGGCCGAGGTGAACTGGGCCTATACCACCATCAAGACACTGCTTACCCGGCTGGTCGAGAAAAAGGCCGTCAGGGAATCCAAGAAGGGCAACACCAGTATTTATAAGCCGATCCTTACCCGCGAAAAGGCCCAGCGAAGTGCCCTCAAATCGCTGGCCAACCAGGCGTTCGACGGCGCGTTCGGCCCGCTGATGCATTTTCTGATCGAAAACCAGAAGCTCTCGGCCGGGCAGCGGCGCGAACTGATTGAGAAGCTGGCCAATGACAAAAACAAGAAGAAAGGCGGTGCAAAATGATCGAGAGATTGAACCAGATCGCGGACGGCTGGTTTGCGTGGCAGGTGAGTATGCTCTGGCAGGTCGCGGTCCTGATCGCGATCGTCTGGGCGGTCGATGCGTTGATACGCAAATGGGCCTGGCCGCAGGTGCGCTACGCATTGTGGCTGCTGGTGATCGTAAAATTATTACTGCCGCCGACGCTGGGTTCGTCTGTCAGCGTAACCGCCGAGATACCCGAGATCGCCAAAAAGGCAGTCACCGTCCAGATCAACCGGCCGAAAGAAAAAGAAGAAACATCGCAAAAATTCAGCCCAATCGCGCCCGGCACCTTCAAACCGGCACAGACAAATCCGCAGTATTCCCATGCGCCCGCATCGCCGGCAACACAGGATGTCACTGAAGCGCAACCAGAACCGATTATCGCCGCAACGAAACCATCAGGACCGACATTATCGTACAAGGCGTATTGTCTTTTCGCCTGGCTAACGGGGATCGCGCTGTTGACAAGCTGGCTTCTGTTTCGATTAGCGTCACTTCGGTGTGAACATCTGAAGATACCCGGCAAGGCTCTGCCCGAACGGTTCAGGGATATCCTCGCCGAGGCCGCGAAAAAACTGAAAGTAAAACGCCTGCCGAGGGTCATCCTGACCGACAAGGTCCGCTGCCCCGCGGTGTTCGGCCTGTTCAGGCCGGTCCTGTTGATGCCTTATGATAAACTAAAAACGCTGACCCGCGAAGACCTCGAACACATCCTGCTGCACGAACTGGCCCACATCAAACGCGGCGACCTTTACGTGCACGCGGCCTACATGTCACTGCAGATAGCCTACTGGTTCAATCCGCTGCTCTGGCTGATCCGAAGACCCATCCAGAACCTCCGCGAACTCTGCTGTGACGCCACCGTCGCCCGATTATTAAAGGATAAGACATACAGCTATCGCGAGACCCTGCTCGAAACCGCCCGCCAACTGCTCGCAGAACCTGTCGACCCGGGCCTGGGATTACTCGGCCTGTTTGAAAATTCCAACCGACTGCTCGACCGCCTAAACTGGCTCGAAAAAAAGACATGGAAAAACCGGCCCTTAAGGCTTGCTACTATATTTATCATTATTGGATTGATGCTCGGTTGCGTATTACCTATGGACAAAGCCAGCCAATCAGACGGAAAAATTGATGTTCCCAGTGAATATATAGGTCATTGGAACGGACAGGCTCGGATAGTTGTTAGCTGGACAAAGCAAAAACAGTTACCTATTGATATAGAGATTCATTCCGATGGGACTGTAGAAGGCAAAATTGGTGATGCAGAATTAGTCAATGGTAAACTGATTAAGAAAAACTGGGTTTACACTAAAGTTTTTCAGCATGAGAATCCTTATCGGATAGAAGGTAATTTGCAAGGCGAAGTAATCAAGAGTGAAAACATACAACGAGATTCCGTCGAAATAAGTTTAAGAGTTGAGGATGGTAAAATTGATGGTGGTCTTACAACAACCGGCAAAAAAACCGGTACTAAAGAAACCATGAAACTCTTTGCCATGGATGTGTCATTGATTAAAGTTGATGATAATAACGCTAACGAGGTTTCAGGTAAAAGTCTGCGTGACGTGCTTATTGAACGCAGAGATATGTTGCAGAAAAAACTACAAAACCTTGAGCAAAAATCTAAAGCCGGATTGGTCGATTCCAAAGAACTTCAGCAGGCCAAAATAGATTTGCTGCGTGTTGAAAGTGAACTGGCCGAATCACCTCAAAAGCGAATTGATATACTGGGGCAAATCGTAGACTTATATAAGGAACAGGAAAAAAGGACGCAGCAGTTATTAGATGCCGGACGAGCAACTCAGGACGAATTTGATAAAGCCAAACTTCAAAGACTGGAAGCCGAAGCTGAGCTTACAAAGGCTAAGGCAGACGCCAGTAAACAACAGTCTGAATTCAAAGCCACCCTCTCCAACGGCGTGACAGTGGAACTGATCGGCATCTGTGAACATCCAAGCGAAGGAAAGCAATGGTGGCGCCCGGATGGTAGTTTGCTTGAGGATTCTCCCTATGACGATGTAGCTTTCGGAAGAGCATTTCCGAAGTTCGGTGAAAAAGGTTATAAATTCGCGGTAAAATTCAGCCATATGGCAGGAAAGAACATTGACGCTAAATTAAAAACCACAAACTTTAAAACAACAAACGGCGGAGCCCTATTCAGTATCAGCGAAAAGAATGGTGAAGAAAATATAAAATATGCCGGAAATTCTATTGATGAAAAAATTATATGGTATGGCGTCGCATTTGATGAAAACCGGAAAGATTGTGACATCATAGCAGGTGTATGTTTTGGTGATTGGCAAAAGGATTATAAATATGAAACAGATAAGCCGAACGATGGAGTTGAATGGTGCAAATTCGAAAATGTATCCCTAAGACCAAATTTTGGTCTTTATGTCGTCCTGGATGAGAAGCAAATAATTCTCAGAGAATCTGAAGACCAGGCACGGCTTCTTAATCACGATTATATTGGAACTGAACACATTCTACTCGCGCTAGTAGCCGAAAACTCGGATGTAATCTCAGATATGTCAAGGCATTTTGGAATAGACAGAAAAGCGATTTATGATGAAGTAATGCGGCTTGTTAAAAAAAATCGCAGTTATGTTCATAAAGAAACGTTGCCTATGACACCGCATACACAATTGTCCTTTGAAAAAGCGGCACAATTAGCTAAAGAATTTAACAATAATAAAGTTAATTCAAAACATATATTACTTGGTATTCTAATGGTTAAAGATGGTGTGGGCGCAGAGGCCCTTGCGAATCTTAGTCTGGATTTTGAAAAGGTCAGTCATGTTATTTTAGGGAAAGAAAATCAAGAATCAAATTTCAAAACCACCCTCCCCAACGGCGTGACGGTTGAACTTCTCGGCATATGCGAACATCCAAGCGAAGGTAAGCAATGGTGGACGCCGAATGGAAGTTTTATAGAGGGACGGCCTTATGATCATATCGGAGCGGAAGTACGAGGTGGAGTATGTAGAGAATTTGCGGTTCGGCTAACAAATCTTCCTGAAGATAAAATAGATCACCGATGGGATTTTGTGCCACCGGCATCTTTTGCAGGTGGACACCACCCTGATGATAAAAATGGAGAGCAGATCAAAGATATCTGGGCAGTTGCTGCAGCTTTTAATGAAGCAGTAGAAAAGGCCACAGTTAAGTTCGGCGTAGCTGCAGGGAAATGGCAGACGCAGGTAAGTTTTGATGGAAAAGGCAGCACAAGCATAGGCCAAGGGAATTATGCTTTCAATTTTGCCAAACCTTATGTAGAAGACAATCATACATATTTGACCGTCTCGGATAATATGCTTGATTTTCCCCACCGCGTTATAGCCATTGACATAAATGGAAATATTCACGAATCCGTCGATACCAGTTCAGGAACAGCCGGAGAAATTCGGCAATCTACTTTTGGTTTCAAAAATCTTGCTATTGAGAATATTCAGGAATTCCAGTTCCAGATCCGTCCGTACCGTTGGGTCACCTTCAAAAACGTCTCCCTAAAACCCGGCCATAAAACCAATGTTGAAATTGAAAACATGGCCGAGGAATTAACAGAACAGGATAAAATGAAGGTTGAGGATTTAGTGGCCCGGGGTTGGCATTTGTGGGGACAGCGGAAACTGTATGAAGCCGAGGAACTCTTCAAACAGGCCGTCGAAATCGATTCCGCCGATGCTAATGCGTGGAATGGTCTGGGCTGGTCACAAAAAAATCAGGGCAAAAACCTAAATGCCGCTCAATCGTTTGAAAAATGTCTTAAAATCAGGCCGGATCACCCGGCGGCACTGAACGGCCTTGGCTGGATCGAAAAACAAAAGGGCAATATCGATCAGGCGATAAACTATTGGCAAAAGGCGGTCGAATCCACACCAAACGCTACCGCGGCATTAGTCGGCCTGACTCAGACATATACCGAGTTAGAACAATACGATAAGGCAAAAAAATATTACCAAATCTGGCTCGATGTCGATCCAGGTAACACTGAAGCCAAAAAAGGCCTTCAGGAAATGAACAAACTCATAGAAGCCCATAAAACCGACGTGAAGACTGAAGTTGGGGAAAGTACGGATACTGTCGATGGTGGTGGGATTGACATTAAGCCGTCGGATTTTGCTCTTCGTTTTGACGCTGATCGAAAGGTTTATTATCCAGTTGTTTCGATTCGAAATGACAGCGATGTCACGATACCGAAATTCAAACTGCGGTTTTATCGCGGGGACCCGGAGGATAATTTAAATGAGCTGGGAAAAGAACAGTCCGGCTGGCACGAAGCCGGGCCCATCAAGCCCGGCGACCAGTGGAACGAACGCACCGCGGGCTTTTATCTACCTGATGGAACATATACATTCAGCGTCGTCCTCGACTATGACAACGCCATCGCCGAAACTGACGAAACCAATAATAAAAAATCTCTGAATATTACTATCCAAGACGGACAAGTGACTTACGAACAGATCCAGCTTATCACATTCAGACCGACAGGTGACTTTGCGCCTCATACGCCGGGACGATTGCTCAAGGTGTTTAATGACTGTGTCGGCTTTCGAGTCACGACCCATCATTTCAGAACAGAGCCGCGTGATGGTAGATTATACGGCATGATCCTGACGGACAGTAGAGCCGAGGCAGCAGCCATAGAAAAAATGCTCGATGAAAGTGACACGCTTGAATTCGTAAGCTTTGGGGCCCTTAATGAGGATCAGTTAGCCGAGCATTACGCCAAAGAACAACTTAGTCTGAGAGATGTTAAAGCCGTAGAGGCTACCCAGAGCACAGAGAATTTAAAAAATGATAATGTCACCGAACCTGGGCCGATGGGTCAATATGCTCTTGAGTTTGACGGTGTCGATGATTATTTCGAGGTTCAGGCCAGTAAATCTTTACAGCTCGGCAGAAACTTTACCATCCAGATGTGGATCAAGCCTGAGTTTCCCGATACCGGCACGCCGGACAAAGATCGAATTCTCTTATCAAAAGGAGGTTGGGTCTCAGGCGATCCGAACGAAAAAGGAGGCAAGCGGGCATCGCCTTACGGCTTTGCTTTAAGGTTGGAGCCTAATGGTAAAGATCAATTTGCACTGGACATGGTAACAGCAAGTAAAAGCGGTTGTTACAGTTCTACAAATGTTTTTTTTCTAAAATCGGGATGGCACCATCTTGTCATTGTCTCAGGTGAGTTTAGCGGTATGTCACGGGGAGTCAATCGTATTCGCACCGCTAATAAGGATTATTATGAACCGGCACCGAAGAGCAATCTCTTTGTCGGTGACAAGTACCTGATACCTATGGGAAATCCTTTTAAGGGACAAATCGCGGAATTACGAATATGGAATAAACCGCTGTCATCCGATGAAATTGAAACCTATAAACAGATGCCTTTAACCGGCGATGAGCCAAACCTCGTCGCCTGCTGGTCATTTGATGAGATTCACAACGGCCAGGCAATAGATAAAGGCCCTTACCGTAATCACGGTCGACTCGGCTCGAAAGATCGTGACGATAAATTCGAACCAAAAAAAGTCAAAATCGAAAGCTAAATTAAGAAGCCTGCTTTGCGATGGGTCGATTCTCTGACAGAAGAAAAACTATTTGATGCCAATGATATCGTTCGTTTTGACTGGGACAAACAGGTATTTGAACTGACACGACCGGCAGCGATGGATTTTATGACGAAACTTACTCGTCTGGATAGAAAATTCGATGTAGTAATTGAGAACGATATTCTTTATTCAGGATCTCTGGTCAGTCCCTTCTCATCGAAAACATACCCTCATCCGGTAATTGTACTTCATTATCCTCATCCCGATTCTCCGGTCCCTGCTCCGCCTTTGTTTGAGATACAAAAATACTATGGAGAGGATCTGGGTGAAGACGTTCGATTTTCAGAAGATCTTAAAAAAGCTCTAAGCAAGGCCGACGTCCTCGCCGAGATCGATCTGAATAACCCGCCGGAACCCATAAAAATAATTCTGAATTGAGCTTTGAGTTTTATCAGCATGGGCTAAAGCCCATCCTACTTTTATTATCTCTGTGTGCTCTGTGCCCTCCCTTTCCGCTGAAGCCTCGGCGTAGGCAGATGTAGCTAAAAATCTCTATGCTCTCGGCGGCTAAACTTTTAACTTGATAAAGTCGCCGACAATATGTATAAAGGCTGCTCGTTTTGAATTGGTAAAGATGTCATCCCGAGCGAAGTCGAGGGATCTATTTT
Source organism: uncultured Pirellulales bacterium (assembly GCA_964571885.1). Taxonomy (GTDB): domain Bacteria; phylum Planctomycetota; class Phycisphaerae; order Sedimentisphaerales; family Anaerobacaceae; genus CAZNET01. The sequence continues at coordinate 6,698 of CAZNET010000016.1, read as the reverse complement.
TGTCATTCCGCACTTGATGCGGAATCCGGTTCATTATTCTGGATTCGGTGCTTTCGCGGGAATGACAATATTGAACAGATCCTTCGACAGGCTCAGGATGACTTGCGTTAGATTTCTCCGCTTCGCGATGCAAAGCATCGCTTCGGTCGAAATGACAAAGACAGTATCTATTCTGGAGTTGGTTTTGATGCGTAACGGCAACGGCTATGGTGTAATCTTCGACCTTGACGGGGTCTTGATCGATACGTGCGAGTTTCATAAACAGTCTTTTTACGACCTGGCTGAAAAAGAAGAAGGCTTTCACATGTCGGATGAGTTCTTCTACGACAAGTTCGGCATGCAGAACGGCCAGATCATCCCCGCGATGACCGATCGTCAACTCAGTGAAGATGAAATAGAACAGCTTAGCCAGTGGAAGGAACAGCGCTACCGCGAGCTGATCAAAGGAAAATTACAGCTTCTGGACGGGGCGGCCGAGCTGATCGAGGAATTGCACAACAACGGCTTTAAGCTCGCCATCGGCACCTCGACGCCGAGGGTCAATCTTGAATTCACACTCGATATCATCTCAGCGCGTGATAAGTTCGATGCCCATGTCACCGGCGAAGATGTCTCCAAAGGCAAACCCGCGCCGGATACCTTCCTCAAAGCCGCGGAAAAACTCGACCTTGAACCGAAGCGCTGTGTCGTTATCGAAGACGCGATCGCTGGCGTCGAGGCGGCGAAAAACGCGGGGATGACCGCCTTTGCCGTCACCACGACCCGGCCGAGTGAAGACCTTGTCAAAGCCGACCTGATCGTCAATTCCCTGAAAGAACTCAAAGCCGCCGATTTTCTCGATCGACTTAATCGCGGCTCACAGTGACCAGTCTTTTGTTTTTTTGACGAATTTGTTCTGCAAAAACAGACCGATCATCGTCGGAACAAACAAGGCGACCGGTAAAAACCATTTCTGATTGTAAACCATGTCACGGACATACTCGGTAGTTTCGGGATAGATATAAAGTAATGCAAGCACACCGGTGGTGATCAACGTTGCCCCGCCGAGACTCGAGAACAGCATAACGGCGATCTTGAAAATTATAAACGAGATCATGCCGCCCGCGACAATGCCGACCAGGGCCCCGGCCCAGATATACTGTTCCGTCAGCCCGAGCGCATACCATAGTCCCGCCGTCAGAACGCCGCCGGCCGCCGCCCCAAGAATACTGACCGCCCAGCGCATCAGCGGGATGGAGACACCGATGAAAAGCCCCATACCGATCAGGCCGCCGAAGATCTTCGCGCTGGGTCCGCTCAATTTTTCAGCCATGACGACACCGCCTGCCAGTCCCAGCAGGCCAAAGCAGATGACCACAAGAACCTTGAAGACCCGCCAGCCGTACAGCAGACAGACGGCCCCGAAGGAGATAAAGGTCACCGCTTCGAGAAAGTTGATCGAGATAATGTATTCCCATATGACGTCGAGGGGGATAACGGCTTCTTCCGAGCCGTTGGCCGTACTGTTTGCCTGAGCGATAATCGAACCAATGTTCATAGTGTAATCCTCACAAATCCGGATAATCACAAAGAAAGTTTAAGTCGTCCTCCAGTTTTCCCTGACCGGCGAGGCCGGGTCGGTTTTGCTTTCCGATTGATCCTGTGTCTTTTGATTCTTTTTTTCCTGCTGTGGTTTTTTTGTTGACCGGCTCGGACAGATCAGCAATTGCTCGATCGTACCGAACGCGACCATCCCCGCGAAAACCAAAGCGTAAAACTCCAGCCGATCACCGATAAGCGCGACGGGTTCGGCGCCTTTTTGCCACAACAAAAGGACCATGCCCGCGAAGATCATCAATGTCCCCATCGATGCGAAACAAAGTGCCGTGGAAACTCTTTTCAGATAGATTGCGAAAAAAACAGCAGCGAAAAATGCCAGAGCCGAAACTATCATATGCATTGGCGTTAGCTGGGTCAATAAATGTTTCAAGGTATAAATCGTGACATTCGCTGTGGTGTCATCGCCGGAGCCGGCAAGTTCCCATAATACGGTTAACGCGACCACGGCGGACAGAGTAGCCAATATCAAGACGATGAACAGGCGATTAAAACACAGAGAAATAATAGCCGCGACGAAACCCGCCGTCAGCACAAAGGGGGTATTCTTTCCCGAAAGAAAGGCCGCTGCCGAGGCGACGGCCGCGGTAAGGATCATGACGGTCAGTTTCGGAAAGCCCGAGCCGCAAAGCCAGATGATCAAACCGGCAATGACCGCAATAAGACCCGAAATGACCAAAATCAGATCATGATAGCTCGATGCCGACGATTCTATTTGTCTCAATAATTCGAACATAGTTTCATATCAACAGAATTACCGTTTATGGCCGTTATTTGGTTCTTTGTAGTATATCGGTCTATGCGGGTCAATTTCGTTAAAGGTAGATCCATCCGTCCAATCGTTATAATGCGGATGAGAGGAGTCGAACCTCCACGGGCGTAAAGCCCACAGGCACCTGAAGCCTGCGCGTCTGCCAATTCCGCCACATCCGCAGCGGACCTTTATCATAGCATTTTATCCCCGCAGGTCAAATAGAATTTACTCGGCCGGCATATTTTCTTAAAGTCAATTTTGACACGATGTTATAGGAAGTTAAGTCTTCAGCGGCCGATTCGACGGAAAAAAAGAAAAAAGGTTGCTGACAAAACCAGGCATTTGCTTAAGTCTCATAAAAACGATGATTTCGAATATCCCCTCGACCGTAATAAAAATTTATTTTCGAATATCTCACGATTTTCAAAATGACCGATCCGCTTTTTTGGCGTTTCACACTTTTTGGGTTATAGTTTAAATACGTAAAACAGTTTTATAATGAGGGGCTGACAAAAGACGCAGCTGTATTTGCCCGATAAACAAAATGTAAATTTTCGGAAAGAATCTGTATGTTAAAATTTAAGGAATGTCGATGAGGGCAACACAGGCGACATCGGGCGTTGAAAACTCCAAAACAGATATGCTGTTTGGAGAACTGCTCATTTCAAAGGGACTGATTACGCGGGGCGACCTGACCGATGCGCTGAGCAAACAGCGCAACGGCGGGGGCCGGCTCGGTGATGTTCTGTTGACTATGAAAAAGCTCTCACCCCAGCAGGTGACAAAAAGCCTGGCCGAGCATCTCTCCCTGGAATATGTTACCCTGAAAGACCCTTCGGAAATTGATATGACGGTGGCCCGTCTTTTACCCGAGAATATCGCCAAGCGGTTCTGTCTGGCGGCGATCGGTGAAGACGGAAATAAAGTCATCGTCGCTATGGCCGACCCCCTGAATGTCGTCGCGATCGACACCATCACGCTGAAAATAAAACGTCAGATCAAAGTCGTGATTAGCTCGACCGACGAGATTAATAAAATGATCGAATTGATCTATCACGGTTCCGATATCGAAGAACAGCGGCTGCGCGATCTCGTTGAGTTCGAGGTTGACGGCGAAATCGGTGAGGACACCAACATCGAACTTGAGGAAGATGAGGACGAAGAAATTGACGACGCGATGGAAGCCGACGCCGCCAAGGCGCCGGTGATCCGGTTTGTCGATCTGCTGCTGAGCCAGGCGGTGAAAAGCCGGGCCAGTGACATTCATATCGAACCGCAGGAAAACGCGATGAAAATCCGTATGCGTATCGACGGTGTACTGCGTGACATGGTCCCTCCGCCGCGACGAATGCAGGCGGCGGTGATCACCCGTATTAAAATTATTACCGAAATGGATATCGCTGAAAGGCGGATGCCTCAGGACGGCCGATTCAAGATTAAAACCTCCGGCAGACGGATCGACGTGCGTGTTTCGACCATTCCGACCATCTACGGTGAGAAAATCGTTATGCGTATTCTCGATGCCACGGCGTCAAAACGCGACATCAGCGAACTCGGATTTGAACCGCAGCTGCTCGAAGAGTTCAAAACCATTATCTCACAGCCGCACGGGATTATTATTGTCACCGGACCGACCGGAAGCGGTAAAAGCACCACGCTCTATTCGGCCCTGCAGTACCTGTCGGACCCGACCATCAATATTACCACCGTCGAAGATCCCGTCGAATACCGTCTCGAAGGAATTAATCAGATACAGATTAAACCGGAGATCCATCTCGATTTCGCACGCTGTCTCCGCGCGATCCTGAGACAGGATCCGGACGTGGTTCTGATCGGCGAGATACGTGACAAGGAAACGGTCGAGATCGCCATCAAGGCGTCACTGACCGGTCACCTTGTGTTAAGTACCTTCCATACCAACGATGCGCCCAGTGCCGTCAGCCGGCTCTTGTATATGGGCATCGAACCGTATCTGATGGCATCGTCACTGAATTTGATCATCGCCCAGCGCCTGGTTCGAAAAATTTGTGATCATTGCAAAGAAGAAGTGACATTAAACCAGAGAGTGCTTAAACGTCTCAACATCAGCAATGAAAAAGCGAAAGAATCAGTTTTTTACCAGGGCAAAGGATGCAGTCACTGCGGCGGAACCGGCTATTTCGGAAGATTGCCCATCTTCGAATTTCTGGTTCTCGATAACGACATCAGGCAGATGATCGTGGAAAAAGCGAACGAAGCCGACATAAGAAAAACGTCCAGGGCAAAAGGTTATGGGGGACTTATGGAAAGCGGTGTCAGTAAGATGCTGCTCGGGTTAACCACCGCCGAGGAAGTACTCAGTGTTACTTTCTCGGAAAATGTCAAGATATAATCAGACCAGAAAAGGTCCGATAAGGATAAAACGATGATGAATATTATGTTTTTATATGTCAATGTTTCATTAAACCGTCATAGCAAAGCCGCCGATGTGTGAGGCATAAAAAAGACAAGATAAAATCCTATGAAAAATTATCAATATACAGCACGGGACAGTTCGGGTAAACGCAAGGAAGGCAGCAAGCAGGCCAACAGCGCCAACGATGTGCTCAGTTGGCTCGCCTCGCAGCAGATGACCCCGATATCCGTACAGGAGTTAAAGCCCAAAAGCAAAAAGCGACCGGTCAAAGGCAGGAGAAAACCGATCAAATCGGCGGACCTCTCGGCTTTGTGCTGGCAGTTGACGACCATGGTCGATGGCGGTATTCCGATAACCAATGCCCTGGATACCCTCTCGGAAGATATCGATAACCAAGAGCTTCAGGACATTCTGACCACCGTCGTCGATAAGATGAAAAAGGGGGATACGCTGTCAAAATGTCTGGGCGATTATCCGAAAGTTTTCAACAGTTTATCCCGGGCCCTGATCCTCGCCGGCGAGACCGGCGGCAATCTCGGACTCTCGCTGAGACGACTGGCCGAATATTTTGACAATCGAGACAAACTCACCAAAAAAGTCAAGTCCGCCGTCAGTTATCCGATTTTCGTTTTCTCATTTATTGTCATTATTGTGATTTTCATCATGGCCTTTATTATTCCAAGATTCAGAATGATTTTTGACCAGTTGGGCTCCGACCTGCCAGGCTTTACGAAAGGATTCATGGCTTTCTACGATTTTCTACGTCATAATCTCGTATATCTTATCGGCGGCACCCTCCTTATTGTCTTCGCAAGCGTGCTTATTTCAAAAACCAGAAAGGGACATTACGCGTTCTGTAAAATCGCCCTGTCAATACCGCTGATCGGTAAAATTCTTCATAACGCGTTTATTGTCAACTTCTGTAAAACGATTTCAACGCTGCTGGGCTCGGGTGTCTCGGTACTTGAGGTCTTCGATATCATCAGTACGATGACCAACAACGATATCATCAAGAACGCGATCATCCAGACACGTGAAAATATTGTACAGGGGTCCGATATCTCTTCGTCCCTGTCCCTGTCAGGTTATTTCCCGAATATGGTCGTCAAGATGGTACAGGTCGGTGAAGAAAGCGGTTCGCTGCCGATCGTACTCGAACGAACCGCGGATTATTATGAACGCAAAACCGACGCCACAATCTCGACAGTGACAGGATTGCTCGAACCCATCATGATCGTTGTCGTTGGTTCGATCGTAACGGTTATAACGCTTGCGCTGTATTTGCCGATCTTCAATATGTCACAGGTGTAAATATGAAAAATATACATAAAAAAGTAAAGGCCTGAGTTCAGTTGCAAATTAAATAAACCGAATGGAACGGTATAAACCTAAATGTTATCGTAAAAGAAAATAACCACATATTAAGGAGTATCAAAATGAAGAGTAGAAAAGGTTTTACATTGATTGAGCTGATGGTTGTTATTTTGATTGTCGGTATCCTGGCATCGGTTGCGATCCCGATCCTTCGCGGTCGTATCGATTCCGCCAAGTGGTCTGAAGGTAAGGCCATGATGGGCAGTATCGCCACGGCGATCCGTGCCTATGCCGCTGAGAAAGGCCCCAGCGGAACCGCTCCTGCAGATGACGATTTTTCTGCGATCGGTTTTGCCGCCGGCGATCTGACGGGCAATTACTTTGCCGATGCGGACTTCAGCTTTTCTGTTTCCGCCATGGATCCGCTGCAGTTCTCTATAACGGCTTCACCGGGAACCCAGACCGAGGCACCGACCAATCCTGCCGGTTACACGCATTGTCCCTGTGTTTGACCAGCGTGACCGCCAGCGATTCCTTGCCCGCGGTCAGGAACGAGCGCGTCATCGTCATGGACCAGGACCTGATAGCAAGGCCGGGCCCCAGGATAGTGGACGGGCTCGAGGCCCTTGCCCGCACGCT